>JAIXZQ010000171.1 GCA_027489475.1 Methylophilus sp. | reverse complement strand
TTTACCCACCACTTCACTCAAGGTGTAGCCAGTCAAAGTGAGGAAATTTTCATTCACATGCAGGATATGGCCACTCATATCAAACGCAGCCACCGCCTGGGCACGGTCTATGGCGTCAATTTGCCCTTGCAGACTGAGAACACGCTGTTTTTCTTCGGTGATGCAATAAGAGTAGACTTTGACCTTGCTGGGTTGACCCTCACTGTCTTTCACCGGCACATAGCTAGAGCTAAACCAGAATTGATCGCCGTTTTTGGCGATACGGCAGATTTCAAGTTTGGCGCTTTGACCATTGTTGAGTTTTTCCCACAGTTGTTTGTATTGTGCGCTGCCTGCAGTGTGAGAGGGCAAAAAGAAGGAAACGTGTTTGCCGATGACTTCTTCACGGCTGTATTTCAACGGGGCCAGAAACATGGCGTTACAGTCGAGGATATGTCCCTTTAAATCACATTCCATCACGCCAAATGACTGATTAAGGGCCTCTTCTTCTTCTTGCAGACTCAAACTTTGTTTTTTATCCGCCGTGATATCGGTCAGATAAGCCACCACTTTACGCAGGCCGTTGCCTTGCATCACCGGCGCATAGTAGCCCTGAAACCAAGTCTCTTCGCCCTGCTTGTTGCTGAGCTTAAAGCTCCCCACTTGAGATTGGCCGCTACGCAGGCCATGCCAAAATTGCTCGTAGGCCGCTGAGGTCGATTCAGCCCGTGCCAATAAGGCACGATGATGCTGGCCGACCAACTCGTTCGCGCTATAGTTTAAGGACTTGCATAGATTTTCGTTGACGTGGGTGATATCCCCTTTGGCGTTCAATTCAACGATGGCGCGCGCTTTGTTAATCTCGGATTTGAGGGCGCTAAATTCGGCGACCTGATCGAGAATGTCACGGTATTGCTGAGTGGATGCAGCCACTTTATTAATGAGAGTCGCGATCATAATGTTGCTCCTTGCGAAATAATCTTGTTTAAATGTGCGCGCTAGATTATTGTTTTTATTCGCATATTTCCTAATGCTTACTACTTATTGCTTTAATGCACTGCGGCGTCCATCAATTGCATTTCATCGCTGGTCATCAGTTTTTCGATGTCTACCAAGATCAGCATTTCTTGCTCAATGGTTGCCAAGCCCACGATATATTTAGTATCAATGCGCGTCACGAGCGACGGGACTTCTCGCAAGTGTTCTTCGCGCAGCTCTCTGACATCAGACACGCCATCCACCACAATGCCAACGATACGGCCATTCAGATTGAGGATGATGACGACGGTAAACTCGTTGTATTCCACCTTCCCGAGGTTGAATTTAATACGCAGGTCTACAATCGGTACGATTTTGCCGCGCAAATTAATCACGCCTTTAATAAAGCTGGGCATGTTGGCAATTTGCGTGACGGCGTCGTAGCCGCGGATTTCCTGCACCTTGAGGATTTCGATGCCATATTGTTCGCTGCCCAACACAAAGGTCAGGTACTCGCCAGCGGCGGTCTTCAGGCCAGTGCCTGTATTGCCTTGGCTGGGGGTCATTTCGGTCGTTGTGTTCATTGCATACGCTCCTTATGCATTGATATGTTTAGGTGATGTCAGTGTATTGTGGTTGGCAAATGCCATGCCGCCGGTGACATAATTAGTCGTTTGGCCCATCTGGATAATGGCCGGCACGTCGAGAATCAAAGCCACAGACCCATCGCCCATGATGGTGGCGCCAGAGACCCCTGGAATACGTCTGAAATTGGTTTCTAGGCTCTTAATCACCACTTGTTGTTGGCCGACCAAACGGTCGACAAACAAGGCAGATTTTTTGCCATCAGCTTCCAAAATCAACAACACGCCGTCGGTGGGGCTGGTGATTTGTGTTGGATGGTTAAACAGCGCATGCAAAGCGATAATCGGTAGATATTCGCCACGCACATGCACCATCAGGCCTTCGCCGGTGACGGTCTTGAGGTCTTCTTCGCGAGGTTGTAAGGTTTCGACAATCAGGTTGAGCGGCACCACATAGATGCTCTTGCCCAGTGAGACTGACATACCATCCAAAATCGCCAGTGTCAGCGGCAATGAAATCGAGATGGTGGTGCCATAGCCCAAGGCTGAACGAATTTCGATATTGCCGCCCATGGCGGTGATATTCCGTTTCACCACATCCATCCCCACGCCGCGACCAGACACATCGGTGACTACTTCGGCAGTAGAAAAACCAGGCGCAAAAATCAGGTTAAATACTTCTGAGTCTGGCATGCTCTCGTTCACGGGCAAGCCGTTAGAGGCCGCCTTGGCTAGAATCTTGTCACGGTTTAAGCCGCCGCCATCATCGGTCACTTCAATAACGATGCTGCCGCCTTTGTGTGCCGCAGACAAGGTCAAGGTGCCGTTTTCAGGCTTGCCCATCTGCCGACGAATCTCAGGTTTTTCAATACCATGGTCTACGCTGTTGCGGACCAAATGGGTCAGTGGGTCCACAATACGTTCAATTAAGCTCTTATCCAGCTCGGTGGTGGCCCCGCTGGTAACAAAATCAACTTTTTTGCCCAGTTTGCCGGCCAGATCGCGCACCATGCGTGGAAAGCGCGAGAAGACAAAGTCCATCGGCATCATGCGGATAGACATGACGGATTCTTGCAAATCACGTGTATTGCGAGTAAGTTGGCTCACGCTGTTAATCAAGGCCTCGTTGTCCACGGGGTCTAAGGCGTTGACCCGTTGCTCAATCATGGCTTGGGTAATCACCAGCTCGCCCACCAAGTTAATCAGTTGATCCACCTTTTCAATGCCGACGCGGATAGAGCTGCTCTCTGTGCTTTGCGCAGCGCTGCTGCTGGTCGGCTTATCGGATTCTCTGCGCGCTTGGCTTCTACGGTCTTCGGTGGGCGCACTGGCTGGTGCGGCAGCCACTGCAGCGGCTTGTTCAGCTTGCTTTTGCTGCATGGCGCTGGCGGCATTGTCGTCGCCTATCATCTGTGTTTTTGGCGCATCTGGATGTGGTTTGAACGGCGCAAAGAAGCCATAGCCCTCTTCTTGCTGATCTTGACCATTGCCGGCAAACAGACCGTAGCCCATTTCTTCGGCGACCTTGACTTTACCGGTGTCACTGCCAGCAGCTTCAGGTTTGATAATTGGATCATCATCAAAGAAGCCGTAGCCG
>JAIXZQ010000308.1 GCA_027489475.1 Methylophilus sp. | reverse complement strand
AGGCTGGGTTGTTGCTGAGGCGGATAAGCCAGCGTCAGCGCGTGGTTCTGCAACGGCGGGCGATGGACTCGCCACCGCATGCACTGTGGCAGACTCTGTTATCGGGGGCGTGGCTGGACTGGTTGAGCGCTGTGCACTGGCAACTGAAATTGGGCTCACTGTCGCAGTGGTCTTAGGTGCTGATTCATTCAGGTGAAAAGCTGGCTCTACTTTGGCGCCGCTGCCACGCACGCGGGGCGCAGACATCCAGCCCTCGTCGTCCTCAGACACCGTTGCGCCCTGATGTTCTTTGCGGCTCAGTCCATTGCCGTTATCGAGCACGTCGGTACGTGACTGACTGAAGCGGTATTCCACATCTCTACGATATTTTTTCTCTTGCCACCAGTTAAAGATGACCACTGCCAACACGATGCTGACCCCAAGCAACACCAATATCATCCATAAATCAGACATGTGAAAAAACAATCCTCAAAAACGCTTGCATAATCATACAACAAAACTGAATTTAAGCCGCATGCATGCGGATGGCCTCGTCGATATCTACGTCGACAATACGTGACACGCCGGACTCTTGCATGGTGACGCCAATCAGCTGCTGTGACATTTCCATGGTAATTTTGTTGTGCGAGACAAACAGGAATTGTGTTTTTTCTGACATCACCTTAACCAATTGGCAAAAGCGTTCAGTATTGCTGTCGTCCAGCGGTGCATCAACTTCGTCCATCAGGCAGAAAGGGGCTGGATTGAGCCTAAACAAAGCAAACACCAAGGCCATGGCAGTCAACGCTTTTTCACCGCCCGATAGCAGCTGTATCGTGGTATTTTTTTTGCCCGGTGGTTGCGCAAACACCTGAACGCCGGTGTCAAGAATCTCATCGCCCAACAATTCCAGCTTGGCATGCCCGCCATTAAACAGGGTTTGAAACAGCTCAGCAAAATTGCGGTTAGCTTCGTCAAAGGTCGCACGTAATTTGCCACGGGTTTCACGGTCTATCTTTTGAATCGCTTCTTCTAAGGTTTCTGTGGCCGACAGCAAATCTTGCAACTGGCTATCGAGATAGCCTTTACGCTCTTTTTCACTGGCTAGCTCTTCTATCGCAGCCATGTTCACCGCGCCGAGTTGCTGGATCTGTTGTTGCAAGCGTTGGCTCTCTTTAGCCAGCACACTGGCTTGACTGTCCACGGTTAAGCCTTGTTGTAGCTCGGCTTCATCGAGGCCAGTCTCTGTCAACGATTGCTGACATTGTTCAACCTGCAACAAACAGGCTTGCTGTTGTAAGCGACGTTGTTCAACGGCATCACGCAAAGGGTGCAATTGTTGTTCATGTTGCAGACGTTGGCGCTCGGCATTTTGCAGCGCAGTTTCAGCTTGCGCCAATTGATTTCGCGCCTGTGCCAGCGCCTGTTCAGCGCTATGTTGTCTATCTAAAGCCTCGGCCAATTGACTTTTGAGGGTGTCCATACTGCTGACGGCTAATAACTGCTCAGCCTCTTGCAGACGTTGTGCCAAGGTATGCGCTTCGTCTTGCATCGCGGTTAGACGTTGTTGCAATTCGTTGACCGCATTGTTCAGCAATGTGCGTTCAAACACCTGTGCTTGGTGGGCTTTTTCATATTGTTGTAGGGTGGTACGTTGTGCATCATAACCCTGCGCCGCTAGCTGCCTGAGCGATTCTGCCGTCCTAGCATGCGTCTCTAAGTCAGACATCTGCGCCTGCGTATGGTCTATTTGTTGCTGTGCCTCGCTCATCTCCACTTGCACACGCTGCTGCCGCGCTTGGGCATCGGCTAACTCTTGTTGCAAGATCACTTGTCGCCGACTAGCAGTATCAAATGCTTGTTGCAGACGGTTTAACTGCATCTGTGTCTCATGTGCAGCGCTGGTGTGTTGCTTGATATGCGCTTGCGCCTGTTGCTGTTGTTGGCGCACATGTTGTACCGCCTGTTCCAAAGCCTGCACAGCACTCTGCGCAGCTTGAACCGCGCTTAACGCCGCAGGCAGTTGCGCTTGCAATGTTTCTAGCTGCTGTTGACGTTCTAACACGCCCTGCATGTCGCGCTGTCGGCCATGGTAAATAACGCTGTGACGCTGATACAGATCGCCTTGCGGCGTCAATATACTGATCCCTGCGGGCAGCACAGACTGCAGTTCAGCCAGTTTTGACACCTCGTCTAGACAATAGATGCCTGCCAGCCAAGCCTGCATAGCCCCGGCCACGGCGGGCGCTTTAAAGGTGATCTGGCTGAGCAGGCTGGGCAGACCTTGCCACTGCTGCGTGGTGATGGCTTGCTGTGCCGATTCCGCGCTCTCAGACGTATGCGGTAAGGCTTTAATGACTGCAACGGCGGCTTGGGGGTGTGGCCATTGAGACCAATCGGCGGGGTGCGTTTGCAGCAAGGCATTTAATTTGTGCCCAAGCAGCGCTTCTAGCGCGGGCTGCCAAGCGGCGTCAATATGAATGACTTGCCACAAGCGTTGCGCCTCTGGCAAGCCTGTGCGCTGCAGCCATGGGCCAAGCTGCTGATCGTGCTTAAGACCTTGCTGCAATTTTTGCAAAGAATGGTACTCGGCTTCTAGCTGTTGCTGGGCACGTTGCACCTGTGACAGCTGTTGTCTGGCCTCCTGCAGGGCGTGTTGCTGGCGTTGCTCTTCATCACGCAAACGCTGGGCTTGTTGTTCCGCTTGTTGCAAGGCCGACTGATGCTGTTGCAATTGCTGCGCCAAGGCTGTCATCGCTTGCTGATCTGGTAATGCCCATTCTGACAGCGCTTGCTCAAGGTGTTCAATACGCTGCAAGGCCTCAGCCAGGGTACGTTGCATAAACTGCAGCTTGTTTTGTTCAAGCTGTATCTGTTGACGCGCTTGTTGCACAGCTTGTTGCGTTTGCTGCGCGGCGTGTTGCTGTGTTTGTAATTGTTGCGCCTGTTCAGGGAGCGCTTGTTGCGCGATTTCCAAGTCCTGCACCAGGCGATCTACCTGTTGTTGAACCGCCGCCAAGGCCGTAGATTTTTCTTTCAGTTGTTGCCGCCACTGACCTTCTTGCTGCTGGCCACGGTGAATTTGGGTTTGAATCTGCGCTAATTGCTGCG
Source organism: Methylophilus sp. (assembly GCA_027489475.1). GTDB lineage: Bacteria > Pseudomonadota > Gammaproteobacteria > Burkholderiales > Methylophilaceae > Methylophilus. The sequence continues at coordinate 4,571 of JAIXZQ010000308.1, read as the reverse complement.
TTAATCGCTCCCTCGCCTCTTCTGATTGCTTGACCTGCAACTCCAAATTAGAAACTTGCGCATTAGCTTCATAAAAGGCGGCTTGCGCGCTGTGTAGGGTCTCAGCGCAGCGGTGGTGCTGTTGTCTGATAATTTCTAACTCACGCTCACTGCTACGCAAAGCAGCCATTTGTGCCTCTAGCGTATTCACCGCTTGATCAACGGCCTGCGAGGCGGCCTCATAGGCCTTGACAGCATCCCGTTTGCGTAGCCACCACCACTGGCCTTCGGAGCGTTTTAAAGCCAATTGCAGGCTTTGAAACTGTTGCGTGACCAACGCTTGGGCTTCGAGTTTAATGATTTGTTTATTTAACTCGCGGCAGATATCCTCAACTCGCGCCAAATTTTCACGGGTGTCGCGCAACCGCAGTTCGGTCTCGCGGCGACGCTCTTTGTATTTGCTAATGCCTGCGGCTTCTTCAAGAAACACGCGCAGCTCTTCGGGCCGCGCCTCAACAATCCGAGAAATGGTGTTTTGACCAATGATGGCATAGGCGCGTCCGCCAAGCCCCGTGCCTAAAAACAAATCTGCCACATCCCGTCTACGCACGGCGGTATTATTTATAAAATAACTAGAACCTTTGTCGCGCTCAATCACCCGCTTAACGGAGATTTCGGCATATTGATTCCACTCGCCGCTGGCACCGCCCAGACTATTATCAAAAATCAACTCGACGCTGGCGCGGGAGATGGGTTTACGTTGCGCTGAGCCATTAAAAATCACGGCGTCCATGGCATCCGCACGCATTTCTCGTGCGGACGATTCGCCCAATACCCAACGTACAGATTCCATGACATTGGATTTACCGCAGCCATTGGGACCCACGACCCCTACGCGCTGACCATGCAGGTGTATGGTGGTTGGATCGACAAAGGATTTGAACCCGGCAAGCTTTAGCTGTGTCAGACGCACGTTGAGTAACCGTTTATAAGAATTCGAATGGTGGCTTAAGCGTTATAATACCCATTTTTAGCCAGAAACATAGCCTGCGATGAGCGAACATTTATTAGGTGGCAAACCCACTGCACAACCAACCAAAACCTTAGAGACGTTTGAAAATCCACGTCCCGGCAGAGATTTTCATATCCATATGGAAATCCCCGAATTCACCTGCTTGTGCCCGAAAACCGGCCAGCCAGACTTTGCGATTATTTATTTGGACTATATTCCTGATCAACTGTGTGTCGAACTTAAAAGTCTGAAGCTCTACACTTGGTCATTTAGAGATGAGGGTTGCTTTCACGAAGCTGTGACTAACCGTATCTTGGATGATTTGGTAACCGCCATCGCACCTAAGTTTATGCGCGTGACTGCCAAGTTTTATGTGCGTGGTGGCATTTTTACCAATGTGGTGGCTGAACATCGTGCCGCAGGCTGGCAACCGCAGCCCTATGTAGAACTCTCGAGTTTTGCCTCACAAAGTAATATTCGCGGCTAAGTTAAGCTGGTGTATAAAATACGTCCTGAATGAAAAAACCTGGCTTTGCCAGGTTTTTTTTCGTCTGTCTCACCAATGAATTTCAGACAAAATCATGCCAAATCCATATCCGCATTTCAAACAAATCAAATGCTTGGAAGTGAGTAATGAATGGAGTTTTGAAACAGAATGTGCAATCACTGCACGAGCAAACAGACTTGTTTGGCGTCCCCACGGGGATTCGAACCCCGGTCGCCTCCGTGAAAGGGAGGTGTCCTAGGCCTCTAGACGATGGGGACCTTAGGAATTTACAACCAATGCATTATACCATTATCAAAATGAATTGAAATCATTAAATTTTAAAAAGTTTAATTATTTCAACTACTTGGTGGAGATAAGCGGGATCGAACCGCTGACCTCTTGCATGCCATGCAAGCGCTCTCCCAGCTGAGCTATACCCCCGTATCTCTGGTATTGCAGTTCTTTGTTTTGCAGTGCAATTCAAAGAAGGCGCCATATTAATGATGGGCGCTAGTCTTGTCAACGGCTTTCAGAATAAATCGGAAAAAAACTTCGTGTTGCCGTCCTTGGCGCTTGCTCAAGCGGCCAAAATGCACAAAGGATGGCACAAGGTGTCCATCCTTTGTGATGGGGATAACGCAGCAATTATTTAAGATATGGTTTTATTTTGCCTAGAATTTCTTCACTGTCTGGACTGGTCATGCTGTTATAGGCATACACCTTTTGACCACCGGGCAGAATGACGTATTTATAGAAATTCCATTGTGGAGACTGGCCTGTCTGTTTAATCAATTGCTGATAGAACGGGTTGGCTGCGCTGCCTGTGACACTGGATTTTTCCATCATAGGAAATTTCACTGAGTAGGTCAGCTTACAAAAGTCGCCAATTTGTTTGTTATTACCGGGTTCTTGACGAAAGTCGTTAGAAGGAAACCCGACCACCAGCAACCCTTTGTCTTTGTATTGTTGGTACAGCGACTCAAGGGCTTCAAATTGTGGTGTGAAACCACATTTACTGGCAGTGTTGACGACCAAGATAGGTTTATCTTGAAACTGACAGAGATCCACCGTTTGACCTTGTAATGTTTTAAATTGATGCTGATACAGCGGCGCACAGTCAGCATGGGCCATTTGAATTCCCCCTAACACCATAAATAACAAACCAATAAATCGCATATCTTGCTCCATGACTTTCATTTCAATGTCATTGAAAGACACCGCTGATCAAGATATGTTCACTGCGCTCAGAAAACCATAATCATGGTGACCATTTAGGGCTGGCATAGTCTATGCATATATATCAATACAAGTTGCATACTGACATATTTAGGCAGCCCCTTTAGCGTTGGAGGAACGATCATGTTACAAAAAAAACCAGCAAATGATGCATTCAAACAAATTGACCAACGGCTGGAAGACTTTGCCGGGGATGAAATGGACGAATTTGATAATGCTTATGACCAATACGCAAAAAGTCATAAGCACTATTCGGCCGAAGAAGAGGCTTGTATGAATATTGATGAGTTGTACTGACTACTGACTACAGTAGCCAGCGTCCGCTGACTTTGAGTGACTCAGGCCAGCATCGCCAGCCATCGCATACGCGGGATTATCTAGGCTTGCTGATATAATGGCGAGATGGAAATTACTACTCGCTTGGAATTTGACGCCGGACACCGGATTCCAGATCACAAAAGTCAATGTCGTAACCTGCATGGCCACCGCTATGCACTCGAAATCACCTTATCCGGTGATATTATTCAAGCCGAACATGTGTCTGAAAATGGCATGGTGATGGATTTTGCCGATGTCAAACGGATTGCACGTGAAACTATCGTCGACCGTTGGGACCATGCCTTTTTAGTTTATAAAGATGACCGCGTGGTGCTGGAGTTTTTAAATAGCCTCCCCAACCATAAAACCGTTATTTTTCCGAGCGTGCCCACGGCCGAAAATATGGCGGCCGAAGCCTTCAAGCTACTTAAACATCAATATCGCGACACCTATGGCAATCAGCTTAAGCTTGTTCGTGTGCGTTTATACGAGACCCCCAATAGCTGGACTGACGCGTTTGACTGGTCTTAATTGTTTACCAAGACTGGGCGCCCGCTTTTTTGAGGCCTTCTAAATATTGTTCGTGGTTGTGTAATTCTTCTGCGCTGGCGCGATAAACCAGTATATTCGCGCGATCAACCGTCTGATTGGATGTTGTACTGTGTTGCTCAGGCATAGACAATTCCATCAGCAGACTTTCTTGCCCACGAGTCATGGCCACATACACTTCGGCCAGCAACTCAGCATCCAACAGCGCGCCATGTAGCGTACGATGTGAATTATCTATGCCAAAGTGACGGCATAAGGCATCCAGATTATTACGCTGGCCTGGCCGCATCTCTTTGGCCATTTTGAGCGTGTCGGTAATTTCGCTGACATAAGATTCCAGCTTACCCAGCCCCAATTTACCCAGCTCCATATTCAAAAAGCCAACATCAAATGGCGCGTTATGAATGATGAGTTCTGCGCCTTGAATAAACGCTAAGAAGCTCTCGGCAATCTGCGCAAACAAGGGTTTGTCTTGCAAAAATTCTAGCGAAATACCATGCACCTCTTGTGCACCTGCATCAATCTCGCGTTCAGGATTCACATAGTGATGAAAATGCTGCTGTGTCGGGCGCCTATGTAACAGCTCCACAGCTGCGACTTCGATAATGCGGTGTCCTTGGTCTGGATACAGGCCCGTGGTTTCGGTATCAAGAAAAATCTGTCTCATGCGTGGTCTTTACTGATGTTGATAGTCAAGCGGTTGGGTATCCCTCACCCGCTAGTTTAGTCGGCAGCAACGGTGAGTACACCTTGGTTTGCCAAAGCATCGGCACGTTCATTGCCTTCATTACCGGCATGCCCCTTGACCCAAATCCACTCAATATGATGTGGTTGGGCAAGCGCATCTAGGGTCTGCCATAAATCAGCATTTTTGACTGGCTTTTTGTCCGCCGTTTGCCAGTGTTTCCGTTTCCAACCTGCCAACCATTCGGTCATGCCTTTTTGCACATAGCTAGAATCGGTATAAATTTTAATGCTAGAGGGTTTTTT
>JAIXZQ010000030.1 GCA_027489475.1 Methylophilus sp. | reverse complement strand
TCCTTTGGTAGTGTAGGATCTGTTTTCCGAACAGTCTGGCTATCCGTCGTTATAGTCTGGCTTTCTGACGGAACTAACGGACTTACCGAATTTATAACGCGGCAATTCGTCGGAAAATTCTTTGCCTCATTTGGCGCTGAGGTTAGCGCGCACACTAATACTTGATGATTGTTCAACGACTGCTGAGGAGTAAGAAACCGCATAGCTACAACGCTTAGAAACAATACCCACATGGCAATCAGGACCCAGCAAACCCCCCTAGACGCGAGACGACCCCGATTTGAACCCTTGCTATCAGAGAACGGCTGGGGAAAGGCACCAGATTTTAAATCACTTTTCTTGTAGTCCCCATCGGCAGCTGGAGAAAATTCTTTTGTCCAGTGTTCTTTCAAGCGCGAAGATTGATTTTGAGCTGCAGTGACTCCTTGCAAACAGAAGTAGGAAACGGTGCCCCCGACAAAACAAAGGATCGCCTGAAAGATTAGCTCATTCAATCCCTGAAAATTGCTCGCGGAGAATACATAAATAGCCGCTAGGAACGCTTGAAAGCTGAAATTCCATTGCATCCTGTTTGAAACTAATTGTTGCTCACGCCAAATTTGCTCTGAAATCGCATTATGCAACAACATGCAATTACTGTAACTTTCTTCTTTCGATCTAAGAACGAAATGGCTCGCTGGCTTTGTCGAACTCTGGAGTTGCGTCATATTCCCCGGTGCTCCATTTTTCATTGAGCGCAGTAGCACGACCGCCCTTGTGGATGGCTAAACATAGCAGATGAATGATGAAAGTGTAGAGGACGTTGTTTTGGTAAAGCTCCTCATGTTTGATTTTGATGGGGTAATCGCCGATAGCGAAAGCCTTGCCTGCGCAATCGCTGCCGCTTACGCAACAGAACTCGGGGTTCCGATGACCCCTCGCGATGGTCTTGAAAGCTTTATGGGCCGACGCGTTGCCGATGTATCAGCATTTATCCGGGAAAAAGGAGGGCGGGTTCCCTTAGATTTTGCCACTCAGTTACAAGACAGGACCCTTCTTGCCTTTTCAAAAGAGCTCAGAGCAGTTCCAGGCGTCGACCTGTTCCTCAAAAGCAATAGCGGCATAGCTCGATGCATAGCTTCATCGAGTTCACATGCGAGACTTGCGGCCTCGCTAGATCGGCTCGGACTTGCGGAATGGTTCAGAGGACGCGTATTCAGCGCTGACGATGTAGTAAGAGGAAAGCCGTTCCCTGACTTATTTTTATATGCTGCAAAAAAAATGGGCTTCCAGCCGGCCGATGTGTTGGTAATTGAAGACAGCGTCAGCGGTGTGAAAGCGGCCGTCGCGGCGGGCATGGATGTAGTTGGATTGGTTGCCGGCACCCATTTGTTTGAGGGCCACTCGGAAAGATTGCGCGAGGCTGGTGCAGCCTATATCGCGGAAAGCTATTCGAGCCTGTCCGCCTTTCTTGAAGCAACTAAAGTTGCAGCGAAACGCGACTAAAGCTGATTTGATTTGTCCGAGATGATTGGATATCGAATGACATTCAAAAATCTCAATTTTAGGTCTAGATCATTTCTCTCTCGAGCAATCCAGGCCCGCGTGCAAGTCGTCTTTGTGGCCCGTGTTGGACTTTTGCGGTGCCAATTTTACTAAGAAGAGCGGACGAATTTTATCCCACCCCCATCTCCCCTAATACCCAGTCAGCCGCAGCCTGTGCTTTACTTGCTGCGGTCAAGAACGACGATGGATTATCGCCAAGGGCTTTCAGCCAGCCATCGATATAGGCGGCGTGATCTTCAAGGTGATCAGCGGGCAGGCCGATGTGGGCACCGATGAAGGCGCTGGCAAGTTCTGCAACGAGCTCCTCGAGGGCATAACCTGCATCGCCAAAGCGGGTCTGGCCGAAATCGCGATTGAGACGGGTTTCATGGCGCGAGGCATGGGCTGTCTCGTGTGCAAGTGTTGCCCAATATTGGCTTCCCTCGCGAAAGGCCTCACGAAGGGGCATTTGGATGTAGTCCGCAGCTTTGGAATAGAAGGCTCGATTGCCTCCATGGCGAAGGGTGACGGGGATGCGCGCGAAGAGAGAAGCCCAACGGGTCTCAGCTTCGCAAATAGTAATCGGGGTAGGCGCAACAACTGGCGCTTCAGGAGCCGCATAGAAGGCTTCTGGAAGACCTTCTATTTGCTCGGCGTTGAAGACGGTGTAGCCACGCAAGATACGACGGGTCTCACCAGTCTCATCGCCATTGGTACCCTTGGACTTGGGAGCCCGAGAAGGCTTTCCATCACCATCTGACTTATCGCCCACTTCAGCATAATAGACGACAAAGGACCCGCGCTCACTTTTGCGGACACAGGCCTTCATGGCTAGAGCTTGTTTGAAGGTGAACCAATGGCGTGACCTGAAACCACTCTCTAAGGAGGCAGCCCAAAGGGCGATTATATTCATCCCGCGATAGGGCGTCCCGCAGGAACGCAAGGGCAGGACCAAGGCATCAGGTTGCGCAATATCAGCCCATGGCTTGATCCAGGGGCGAACGCCCCTTTCCAGGAGCGAACTGATTTGTGCTGTGACACGCTCATGGGGTGTTAGGCGAACTTCATCGGAAGCCGATGATAAGCGGGAATTACAGGAAGTAGAACTTGCAAATGACATGGCGGAGACCTCCGCCGATGGGATTTTGCGTTACGCGATACTCACCATGAGCTCGCGCCGCCCCCATCGGCCGAGATCAACAAACCGCACCCCTGGTTGCCCGCCCGCACCCAGGTAGCCTCGTCTAGTCCGGACCGGGGCGGAAGCGGAGCGGACGACCGAATGGTTGCGGGCGGTCTGCCGGGGGTGCAGGGATTTTGGGCCGATTGGGGGCGTTGCTTTTGTCAATCTACATATGGTCTCAGGGCAAAAAGCGCCCCTTGGGCTCAGCGTAACTATCGATCCGGCGCTCCGGCTTCTCGTGCCAGCTGATGTTAAACGCCCAGTATTTTGGGAAGAAGTAAAGGCTGGAATAGGGCAAGTTTTCATGGATCCACCGTGCAAGGCCTTGCCAAGTTCCGGTCTCATGGTTGGCTTCCCAATAGCGTGGCACGACAATGCAAGCGGTGGCACCAATAAATCCACTGGCGTCACGTCGATCCCAGATATGCTTGGCGTAGTTGGCTTCATTTGAGGCGCACGAATAGCCAGCCTTGCCCGCCCGCTGCATCTCGTTGCAGAGGCCATTGACCTCGCACGAGCGGTAGGCCGAGCGGATGGCAATGGGACCCCAATGGTCTTGCAGTGGTTCGAGCAAGTCTGCGCAAAGGCGGGTGCTTGCGGCAATCGCAAGGTCCGGGTCGGCTGGCACGTTGA
>JAIXZQ010000143.1 GCA_027489475.1 Methylophilus sp. | reverse complement strand
CTACACCACTAAAACGAAAGATTTGATTACCTTCAAATGCACCAAAAGAAATTGCCAGATGGTCTTCGAGGAAACTGGTAACTACGGCCACCCCTTCATCACGGCCAATCACGCCGCCGTTCCAGCCATAGCGAGAAGCGATATTGGCCCAGTAACCGCCGCCCATAGAGTAGTAAGGACCGGCCATGTTGGCGCGATCACTGGGTGACAAGAAACGGCCAGCCCAAATCGCCACTTCTGGCGTCAATTGAAACTGGACATTGGCGTCGATGACTTCAACATTTGAACCTGCCGAACCCCCGCCAGATTTTTCAGTATTCAGCATGCCTTTGATGTATTTGTTAAAAGAACCGGATAAATACAAACGCGCACTGTCTAGCGTAAAATCATTGGAGCGGTCTTGGCCGTTGTTCACAGCATCTTCAACTGAGTTGTAGCTGGTGATAAAACCAAAGCCTGCGCTGATATACTTATCCTCACCAAAACTGATGGTGGCGCCAGCATGCGCCAGTTGTGTTGCCAAACCGCAAGCCAAGGCTACCGCAGAATGTAAAGCCGTTTTCTTCACGTTCATCATCAAAAACTCCCTTTCTCGTTAATTTCAAAACATCCAAGTCGATCAAAACTTGCGCTCAGCTTAACGATGGCGAGAGGTGGGACAAATACGTCAATTTGCGTAGTGGCGTGTGCAGGGGTTGGCGGATAGACTGAGCATACACTCACACTAAGGAGGTCATGATGCGTGACATGACTGGTTTAAAGAGGGACGTTAACCATCCATGGCGGCTGACAGTCTGGCGGCTTGGTATCTGGCTGCTGGCATCGACAATACTGGCTGGCTGCGGACAAGTCTCTTATAAGCGTGGCGGCTCACAGCAAGACATAGACCGAGCACATCAAGCGTGTCGCGGTAAGGGTGATCAATTTGCCGCATGTCTGGGTGAACAGGGTTGGCAAAAACCCCAAGTCGATGCATTGGATCCGCTGTTTGCCACGATAGAAGACTCAGACAATCGACAAGACACGCAACGTAAACCCGAGCCTTTTTTAATTCCAGTGACAGAAGCCTCACCTGAGGTCGCCAAGGCGTCTTCTCCAGGTGCCCCGCCGACTGTGCCTGCTAGCCCCGTGGTCGCCAATAAAAAGGCGGCAACCGCAGAGTTCCCACCAGCACCTATCAGTAAAAGTACTGCCAACGATGGCCCGGATGTGGTGTATTCGGTTAATTCATGGTGGAAAATGGGTGCATTTCCTGCACAACTTAAGCGTGACCAGACGCAATGTGAACAACAACTGGGCCCGGACTATCAGCCAGACTACAAAACGCAACACTACAAACGGGCATTTGTGTCATGCATGCATGACTTAGGCTGGATGGCGATTAGAAATCTCAAATAAGCAGTCTGGCGTGCAGACTGTTTGAATGCGCCGCGAGGAATTGCCTAATCTTCACACATTTCGTTAAATAACGCGCACAGATTGAAGGAACGTAAACTGCGGTAAAAAGCTGCAAGCATTGTCAGAACCCACTGACAGCGTTGTCAGAGGCATGAGACTATAATGTGGTTGATGGGCTGACTAACATACGCATCATCAGCGCACCTGTGACGTGTGACGCGATAGTTTGATGAAAGAGGCTAACGATGCAGAAAAAATTGGGTGTTTATCTAGGGTTAATCGCGTTGACCAGTATTTCATGGGCATGGTCTGCGCATGCAGAGGGTGTGGTTGCTGTGACTGTGGGACAACCTGGCTTTTATGGCCAGATTATTCTGGGCGATGCCTATCCAGCGCCACAAGTGGTCTATCCGCAGCCCGTCATTATTCAACCGCCAGGGGTTGCCGTGGTGCAACCCCCGATGTATTTACGCGTGCCGCCCGGCCATATGAAAAAATGGTCTCGCTACTGCCGAAACTATGGCGCTTGTGGCCGTCAAGTGTATTTTGTGCAAGATAACTGGTATCAAAATGTTTATTCGCCACGTTATAACAGCTATGCAGGGCGCCGCGGCTATGATGACCACGATCATCATGACCATGACTTTCATGAGGATCGCGGGCCGGGTCGCGGCAACTCAGGACGTGGTAATGGCAATGGCAGAGGTAACGGTAAAGGGCGCGATTAAGCTGCTTTAGAGCGCGCCCCTCCCCGCAAGCATCCGCCCTGAGCGAGCTAAACAAGGGCGGTGCATCACCATCAAACACATAGGGATACCCATTTCGGTATCCCTTTTTTATGGCTGGCTAAACCACGATAGTCTTGTGCCGCCCCAAATGACGAAGTCTCCCATGCCATCACAGTCCTCTGCGGTTAATCGCGCGCATTTATCAGGTTTTTTCAACCGCTTCACTGCAACGCACATTCTGGCTAGCCAATATCACATGCGCGCAGTGAACAGCAAGTCACTGCGCAGTCTAAGCACATATCTGTTTTTGATGCGCATGTAGCGTCTTATCGCTGTTGGCCATGTTGGCTAGCAACCGTTAAACGAAAATAGGCATGGCATCCCGGCAATCAGTGCATATGAGGCATATGCGGTCGGTAGTTCATATCCATAGCGCCTTTTTGCGACTTATGCTGTTTTTCTTGCACATTCAATGCATGTTCACAACATAAAAATGCCAAATAAATACATTTACTAAAAAATATCGTCTTTGTGCTGAAAAAAATTGATGTCACAAGCCATTGTTTTTTATAGACAATTTAATTTACATACAATCCTCGTTGAACTGAATCACTTGACCCTCCTCTAAGGGAGGTATTAACAATTTGATACATCCTTGTTACAAATCATTTACAAATAGGGCGGTATCAATTTTTTTAATATCACTTTTAACTATCAGGAGAGTACACATGTTTGGAGTTCTTAGTTCGTTTGTCAGAAAGAAGACGGTAGGGTTAACTGCGCTGTTACTCAGCAGCACTTCTGCATTTGCTTCAGCAGATGTGGTCCTGAAATCCAGTGATTTTGTCGGTATTTCATTCTGGTTAATCTCGATGGCCTTGGTCGCTTCTACCGCATTTTTCTTTTTGGAAAGAGACCGTGTTGCAGGGAAATGGAAAACCTCTTTGACCGTATCTGGTTTGGTTACCTTGATTGCCGCTGTGCATTATTTCTACATGCGCGATGTATGGGTACTCACTGGCTCAACCCCCACGGTCTATCGCTACATTGACTGGCTGATTACTGTGCCTTTGTTGATGATTGAGTTTTACCTGATTCTGGCAGCCATTGCTAAAGTGCCAAACGGCGTGTTCTGGCGCCTGATGATTGGTACCTTGGTGATGTTGGTTGGTGGTTATTTGGGTGAAGCTGGCTACATGGCTGCATTCCCTGCCTTCGTTATCGGCATGCTGGGTTGGGCATATATTTTGTGGGAAATTTTTGGTGGCGAAGCCAGCAAAATCAACGCAACACAAGCACCCCAAAATGTACAGTCTGCCTTTAGCTTGATGCGTTGGATTGTGACCATTGGTTGGGCCATCTATCCAATCGGTTACTTCATCGGCTACCTGACTGGTGCTGACCCCATCGAAAGCATGAAGGGCTTGAACATTGTCTACAACTTGGCTGACGTGCTGAACAAGATTGCTTTCGGCGTCATCATCTGGTCTGTGGCTGTGACAGAAAGCCAAAAGGCTTAAGTTGAGACTGTTATAACTTTCACCCTGCCTGTTCAGCTGCGCTTGTTAAAGTCAGCGCGAGCAGGCGGGTGTATTCACTGCAAAGAACAGCACTATGGCCAACATCTGTATCAACGAGCAAGTTTCCAGCGATGCTGTGCAGCGTCCTTGTCTGGACGATGTGCTCGCGCAGGTTAAAGCAGCGATGCATCACGTCTGCGGACAGGCTGGCTTAGCCGCCGACAGCCGGTTGTCACATGCTGTGGATTACCATTTTGCCGCTTCTGGTCGCTTAGTCAGAGCCCGTCTGTGCATAGACGCGGGGCTCAAATGTGCACTGCCCACCCAGGACATCGTTGCCTTGGCCCAAGTGGTTGAGTATTTACACAATGCTTCACTGGTGCATGATGATATCCAAGATGGCGATACTGAACGTAGAGGCCGTGCCTCTTTGTGGCAAGCGTTTGATACCAATGTGGCTTTGTGTACCGGTGACTTTTTGTTGTCCGCCGCTTATGTGGCGCTCGCCTCTTATTCGCGTCCACAACAGCTGCCTGCCTTGATGGCTGTGGTGCATAGACTGACTGCCCAAGCGATACAAGGTCAGATTGAAGATTTAGATTATGTGCGTCGCCCGCACCATAGCTTAACGGCTTATTTGGCAACCACGCAACGTAAGTCTGGCGCACTGCTGTATTTACCGTTTGAATTGTGTTTTACCGCAGCCGGGTTGACTGCTGCACTCCCACTGGCCAAGCAGGCCTGCATGGATTTTGCTGTGGGCTATCAAATATATGATGACCTGCAAGACGCGCTGCAAGATTGCCCAGCAGACGGCTCTGCGGCCGCTTTAAATATTTTATCGGTGTTACAAGTCAACCTCATTGACCCCACTCCACTGGCTGCCGCCACCCAGCAAGCGCTGGACTTGTGCCAGCAACATCTGTGCGCAGCCCATGCAGCCGCCGAGCAATTGCCAGCAGGGACCGGGGAATTGTTGATTAAATTATGTGCAGACCTGCAACATAAATGTCACAGGATGTCTGCATGAAAAAAGCGTTGGTCATCGGCGGTGGCTTTGGCGGCATGGCCGCAGCCCTGCGTTTACGCGCAAAACATTACGAAGTGACGCTGGTTGAGCGCAACGCAGCCTTAGGCGGACGCGGACAGGTGTATGTGCGCAACGGCTATACCCATGATGCCGGCCCCACCGTCATTACTGCCCCTTTTTTATTTGAGGAACTGTTTGCCATGTTTGGTGAGCGTTTTTCTGATTATGTGCGCTTGGTCGCCCTAAAACCTTGGTATCGTTTTTACTTTAACGACAAAACCACCTTTGATTATGGTGGCAGTGTAGAAGATACCTTAAACGAAATTGATAAAATTTCGCCCGCCGATAAAGCTGGCTACCTCAAGCTAGTGTCACACTCGCGTGCGATTTACGATGTGGCCTTCACACAATTGTCTGCGGTGCCATTTCACCACTTTAAACGCATGATTTCGGTGATTCCCAAACTGATTGTGTTGCGCAGTTATGAAACCG
>JAIXZQ010000214.1 GCA_027489475.1 Methylophilus sp. | reverse complement strand
GAGTGGGCATTATAAAGGGCATTGAATCATTTTGTGTGAAATAAGCACCACAATGCAGGCAACCATTTACCATCGTGACAAAAAACGACTTTTTCATACATCTCACTCAGGGGTTGTCATACCCGTTAAATGCGTGACTGCGTCGTACTCAGCACGCCATATGACGTTGTTGAAAGGCATCAATGTTAAAACATCTGCTAAAAAGCATATATCCATGGCTACCAATTGACGGATGTCACGCACCAAAAGCCTGTCTATGATTTACATATATTAACGAATATATGTCCTGCCTAGCTTCACCCCGTTACCTGATGCACGCTATAAGAGGAGACCAAAATGAAACATGCACACCCTGATGTATCCCCGCCAGCTGTACAGTATCGCGCTCGCCCGCCATTACGCACACTTCACCGGCTGACACTGGGATTGGCGCTTGGGTTAACAGCCTGCCAGATGCTGCCGCCTGAGCCCTTAGACGCGACTCCCCCCTCGTCCAAGCCTGCTTCAACCGCGCACGCGTCACCGCCCAGAGTTCAACAAGTGATTGACCAATTAGGTTTGGTCTATGTAGAGGAGGGCGCGCAAGAGATTATCACTTATGACGAAGTCAATGCGGCACAGCAGGCCTGGTGTGATGCCTTGGTCAAAATTGGTCAGCTGAAAGTCACTGGCGGAGATTATCGTGGTTATGCCCGTCAAGTGCTGTCGGAGGCTTACAATTATGATTATGGCAAAGTGTTTTTTAAACCAACACTGGCCTATGGTGCACAAACCTTTAGAAACGACAAACGGGGCGCATTGGCTTATTTTATTGGTGAAGATCCGGCATATCCGAATGACAAAGGATTTGCGCTCAAGCCTTGGGTCAAGGCTCGCTATGATAATGCTGGCGAGAAGAACGAAGGTATCCAGATTTATGGCTCGATTGCCATTACCATGGGCAATGTGTGGCTGACGGACACTGAGGGTAATGAAGTCATGGTGGATAAAACATGGGTATTTAAAAAGGGGAAAGATGGCAAATTACGCATCATCGTACATAAGTCGGCATTGCCCTATCAACCAGAACCCCGCTAGCTAAGACGGTGAAAATACGAGATAGACGCATCATAAAAAAACCGCCCATCGCGATTGCCGGTGGGCGGTTTTTTTTGTAGGCAGCGTTTAACGCTGACATCTAGGGTTTTGACAGCTGTGTCTTAGTGGGAGTATTTATCACCACCGAGCGCAATGCTATAACGCCAGAATTGGTCTTGATGTTCAAAAATCACTTTAGACGCTTCTGGGTCACGGCTACCGGCCGGATATTGATGCACTGGCCGTTTATCTTCGGCCCAAGCTTTAACCACCGGGTCGACCAAACGCCATTGCGCTTCAGCTTCAGAAATATGCAAGTAGTTGGAGTTATCGCCCTGCATCAGGTTGAGCAACAACGCCTCGTAAGCATCTACTGAGTCATCACTGTCCAAGCGATTGGCCGCATCCAGTTGAATGGTGCGGGTTTGCACATCCAGACCAGGAATCTTAGACTGGATTTCCAGCTTGATACACTCACGCGGTTGAATGCCGATAATCAGCCAGTTTTGGTCCTGATCATTAATCTGCAATGGCGCCTTTTTAAAGCGGATAGAGATGCGGGTGTCGGCTTCGTGCAGGCGTTTCGCGGTGCGAATATAGAATGGCACACCTTGCCAACGCGGATTGTCGATAAACAGCTTGAGTGCGGCGTAGGTTTCCACCACGCTGTCTGGGTTGCCTAATTCTTCGAGGTAACCGGGCACTTTCTCGCCATTGATCTCACCGGCACTGTATTGTGCACGGAAGGCATGTTTTTCCAGTTCATTCACCGGAATCGGACGAATCTGTTCCAGCACCTTAATTTTGGCATCACGCACGCCCTCAGGGCTTAGGTCTTTGGGCAGTTCCATGGCGGTCAAGGCCAAGGTTTGCAAAATGTGGCTTTGCAACATATCGCGCAGTGCGCCCGTGCTGTCATAAAACTGCGTACGGTCGCCCACACCCAACATCTCAGTATTGGTAATTTGTACATGGTCGATGTACTGGTTGTTCCAGATGGGTTCCAGCACGGTGTTGGTAAAGCGCTGCAACAGAATATTTTGCAACGCAGATTTGCCCAGATAGTGGTCAATCCGGTAAATCTGACTTTCTTTTAAATGCTTGGTGATGGCGGCCTGCAAGGCTTTGGCTGAGGGCAGGTCGGTGCCGAACGGTTTTTCAATCACCACGCGGCGCCAGTATTTGTCCTCTTGGGTCAGGCCTACATTGGCCAAGGATTCCACCACTGGGGCAAAGTCTACTGGGCGCACTGATAAGAAATAGGCCAGATTTTGTGGGAAGGTCTGGGTGTCGCTTAACGTGGCTTTGAGCTTATTAAATGCGTCTGGGTCGGTGGGCGGATTGGCGTGATAGAAGTTACGCGCAATAAAACGCTCAAACACCTGTGGGTCGTAGCCTTTTTTAAATTTGGCATCCAGCATACTTTTGATATCTGCGCGCCAGGCGTCCAAATCTACCACTTGACGGCCTACTGCCAAAATCTTCAAATCAGCGGGCAGGCGGCCCAATAGGTCTAAACGGAACAAGCCGGGGTAAAGTTTGACACGGGCAAGGTTGCCGCTGGCACCAAACAACACTAGGGTGCATGGATCAATGTTATTCGTCATTTCTAACCTTAAGATAAAAATGTAAACGGGAAAGGCTGGGCCTTTCCCACTGCTCACTTAGGTGAAAAAGCCTCCCAACGCGGGAGGCTCACACTTATTTGGTTTTGACGGAGTGTCCACCAAATGCATTACGCATCAAAGACAACAGTTTATAGCTGTAGCCTTCGGAGTCTTGGCTTCTGAAACGCGCTTGCAAGGCCGTGGTCAATACCGGCGCTGCCACACCTTGTTCAACGGCTTCAACCACCGTCCAGCGGCCTTCACCTGAGTCGGCCACGTATGGCGCGATGGTTTGCAGGCTTTGGTCTTCTTTCAGGGCTTCAGCGGTGAGGTCCAGCAGCCAGCTACGCACTACAGAGCCATGACGCCACAGTTCGGTAATCTGAGCCAAATCTAAATTAAAGTCTTGTTTGCCTTTAATCAAATCTAAGCCTTCGGCAAACGCTTGCATCATGCCGTATTCAATACCGTTGTGTATCATTTTGGTGAAATGGCCAGAGCCAACAGGGCCCACATGCGCCCAACCACGGTCAGCATGGGTCAAGGCTTGTGCATACGGAGCCAGCACGTCAGCATATTGTTTTTCACCGCCGTACATCAAGCAGTAGCCGTTTTCCAGGCCCCAAACGCCGCCAGAGGTGCCGCAATCAATAAAGCCGATGCCGTGTTCGGCCAGCATGGCGCCACGACGTTGACTATGTTTGTAATTGGAATTGCCGCCATCAACGATAATATCGCCTTTGTTCAGCAGAGGAATCAAATCTTTAATTTGATTTTCGGTGATCTCGCCTGCGGGCAACATCAGCCAGACAATTTTTTGGCCTTCGAGCTTGCTAACAGCATCTGCAACCGAGGTGGCGGCTTGCATGCCTTCGTCTTTTACCAGTTTGTTGACAAATTCGGTGTTGAAGTCAAAACCAACCACATTAATTTTGTGACGCAGCAAGCGAGCAGCCATATTGCCGCCCATTTTGCCCAAGCCAATCATTGCTAATTTCATTCGGAGTTTCCTATGGTGTGAGGATCGTTGAAGAGACACCCATCTTTTGGATGGCATGAACCCGATCAATGCTTCGGATAATTTTGCAGAATTATCATGTCGAGTCGGCTATAATTATAGCAAATACCGACCACCTCTAAAAGGCTGCGCGCGCTTTTTTGTGGGGTTTTTACAGCTTTTCTATTGTTTTTCTACAGGTTTTCTATGTCTTTGAATGTTCACACGCGTTGGCACGCTTTTCCTTCCCAAACCGCAATTCATGAAGCCGCACGTGACCGAATTTTAGCTGCCGCAGAGACGGCAATTGCGCAACATGGTAACTTTTTAATCGTACTGGCAGGCGGTAGCACCCCTAAGGCGGTGTACGCATTGTTGGCACAAGCCAAGGCGGATTGGTCTAACTGGCATGTGTACCATAATGATGAACGTTGTTTACCGGCTGACCATGACGAGCGTAACAGCAAAATGGCCCGAGAGGTCTGGCTGAATCATGTGCCTATTCCGCCGCAACAAATCCATGATATTCCAGCCGAGTTGGGCAATATTGCTGGCGCCAAAGCCTATACCGAAACGCTGAAAGGCGTGCGTAGTTTTGATTTGGTGATTTTAGGCTTGGGTGAAGATGGCCACACCGCGAGCTTGTTTCCCGGACACGCGGTGGATAACAGTGCCGATGCCGTCCCAGTGTTTAACTCGCCCAAGCCGCCAGCAGACCGCATCACTTTGAGTCAGCAGCGACTGAATAATACGCATGAGGTGATGTTTTTAGTCACCGGCGTGGGCAAGCAAGCGGCTGTGGACCAGTGGCGCCAAGGGGTGGCGATTCCTGCCACCTTGATTCACTCGCCACAAGGCGTAGACGTGTATTGCTATGGTGTGGTGCTGAATTAAACGACGAGTTACTAACCCGCAAGTTGCGCACGCCAGTGCGGGAGCATATCTGAGAATCTTTTCCCCACCAGCCCAAAAAAACGCTGCCCTCCGTCCGGAGGCAGCGTTTTTTTATTGCAATGATTTTGAGGTGTGAGCATATGGCCTATGCAGGATTACCTTGCAGCCTGCCTCACCTTAGCCGCGTATCAGGTGTTTTGAATCACGATATTGGGGAATTTTGCGCTGTGGTCTAGGCTGGCCAAGGCAATTTTACTCGCGGCTTTGCGCGCAATTTGCTTATAGGTCAAGGCCGCGGCTGAGTCTGGGCTGGCAATCACGGTCGGTTGACCGCCATCGGCTTGCAAACGAATTTGCATGTCTAGGGGCAAGCTGCCGAGTAGCTCCACATGATAATCACTGGCCATCAGCGCACCGCCGCCGGTGCCAAAAATCGGTTCTTCATGGCCACAATTAGAGCAGATATGTGTGCTCATGTTTTCGACGATGCCCAAAATTGGAATGCCTACTTTTTCAAACATCTTAAGGCCTTTGCGTGCATCCAGCAGGGCGATGTCTTGTGGGGTGGTGACGATGATGGCGCCAGTAACAGGGATTTTCTGCGCCAAAGTGAGCTGAATATCGCCAGTGCCCGGCGGCAAATCGATAATCAGATAATCCAAGTCTTGCCAGCGGGTATCGCGTAACAATTGTTCGAGTGCGCCGGTGACCATAGGCCCCCGCCAAACCATGGGCGTGTCGGTGTCGACTAAAAAGCCAATGCTCATGGCCTGAATGCCATGCGCACGCATGGGTTCTATGCTTTTACCATCGGCGCTGTCTGGCCGCCCAGAAATGCCTAACATCTGTGGTTGGCTGGGGCCATAAATATCTGCATCCAGCAAGCCCACCTGCGCCCCCTCGGCGGCCAATGCCAGCGCTAAGTTCACGGCGGTGGTTGATTTGCCCACACCACCTTTGCCTGAGGCCACAGCAATGACGTTTTTGACGTTGGGCAATAAATTGACGCCACGCTGCACGCTGTGCGCCACAATACGGCTACCCACGTTGACGGTAATGGCGCCTATGCCATCGATGCTGCGTAATGCCTCGGTGACCAATGCGCGTATTGCGTCCAACTGCGATTGCGCAGGATAGCCCAGCACCACATCCAGTTGCACGTCTTGCTGCTGAATCTGTATGTTTTTAATCGATTTGGCGCTGATAAAATCTTTGCCGGTATTCGGGTCTATACACAGTTTTAAAGTGCTTTGGATAACGAGTTCGCTGAGGGCCATGCTGAAGATTCCTGAATAATGCCTGACTAAATATATCAGGTATTTTACCGCAACTGCTGGCTGACGTCATGTGGCATGAGGGTTTTGCAAACTGCTTTTTAAAGTCAGCAGTGCAATATGCGGTGATTTATCCTTTCACCTAAATGTCGCCCGTTTGTTAAAATAGGCGTTTTTCAAATGCACGGATCGTTATGACACGCAAACTTCTGGTGACTTCAGCTTTGCCTTATGCCAATGGCAGTATCCATTTAGGGCATCTGGTGGAGTATATTCAAACCGATATCTGGGTGCGTTTTCATAAAATGCAGGGTCACACAGTGCACTATGTGTGTGCCGATGATACACATGGCACGCCCATTATGTTGCGGGCAGAAAAAGAGGGCATCACCCCCGAAGCGTTGATTGAAAAAGTGCATGCCGAGCATAGCCGTGACTTTGCCGATTTTTTGGTGGCGTTTGATAACTACTACTCCACCAATTCAGAAGAAAACCGCCAGCTGTCGGGCAACATTTACCGTGCGCTTAAAGCCAACGGCAAAATTGCGACCAAAACGATAGAGCAATATTTTGATCCGGTTAAAAATATGTTCTTGCCGGACCGCTTTATCAAAGGCGAATGCCCCAAATGTCATGCCAAAGACCAATATGGCGATAACTGTGAAGTATGTGGTGCGACCTACAGCCCGACAGATTTATTGCATCCTTATTCCGCCGTGTCTGGTGCAACCCCGGTGCGCAAAGAGACTGAGCACTACTTTTTTAAATTGAGTGAATGTGCCGACTTTTTGCGCGATTGGACGCGTTCAGGCACCTTGCAAGCCGAAGCTGCCAATAAAATGACGGAATGGGTGGGCGAGGCGGGTGAAAACAAATTGTCTGATTGGGATATCTCGCGCGATGCGCCGTATTTTGGCTTTGAGATTCCTGATGCGCCCGGCAAGTATTTTTATGTCTGGTTAGATGCGCCTATCGGCTACATGGCCAGCTTCAAAAATCTGTGTGCCAAAGCAGGTTTAGACTTTGATGAGTACTGGCAGAAGGACGCCTCTACCGAGCTGTATCACTTTATCGGCAAGGACATTCTGTATTTTCATGCCTTGTTCTGGCCAGCCACGCTGGCGTATTCCGGCCATCGCACCCCAACACAGGTGTTCGCACATGGCTTTTTGACGGTCAACGGTGAAAAAATGTCCAAGTCGCGTGGCACCTTTATCACTGCCCGCAGCTATTTGCAGCATGTGCAAAACCCAGAATATTTGCGTTATTACTACGCCGCCAAGTTGAATGGCAGCATGGAAGACATAGACCTGAATCTGGAAGATTTTGTCGCGCGGGTCAACAGTGATTTGGTAGGCAAATACATCAATATTGCCAGCCGTACCGCCGGATTTATTGCTAAGCAATTCAATCAGACTTTGGTGGCGGCCAATCATGCGGTGATTGATGACATGCGTGCAGCCGCGCCAGTGATTGCCGAGGCGTATGCTGCACGCGATTTTGCCCGTGCCTTACGCGAAATCATGAAATTGACCGATGCTGCGAACGCTTATGTTGCCGAGGCCGCGCCATGGGTGGTGGCAAAAGACCCCACGCAATCAGCGCAGCTTCAGGCCATTTGCAGCAATGCACTGGAAATGTTCCGTGTGTTAACCATCTACTTGAAACCGGTGTTGCCCGCCATTGCCAGCGCCGTCGAAGCGTTTTTAAATGTGTCGCCCTTGCGTTGGCAAGACATTGATCATCCGCTCGGGGCGCATACTATCAACCCTTATCAGCATATGATTACCCGATTGGATAGCAAACAGGTCGCGGCCATGGTAGAAGCGAATAAAGAAAGCTTACAAGCGGCAGCGCCTGCCGCACAAGCCCATTCGCAGGCGCACCATGCGCAAGCGCAACAAAAAGAGGCTG
>JAIXZQ010000138.1 GCA_027489475.1 Methylophilus sp. | reverse complement strand
GCGCGAGATTTGGCCGAAATAATGCCAGCGGTGACTGAGTTTTCAAAGCCATAGGGTGAACCAATGGCCACCACCCAATCGCCCACGCGGCTTTGTTGTGGCTGACCAATGCGCACGGTGGGCAACTGGCTTGCCTCAATTTTAAGTACCGCCACATCGGTGAGGCGGTCACTGCCCAACACCTTGGCTTGAAATTCACGGCGGTCAGACAACTTCACGGTCACTGTTTCGGCATTTTCCACCACATGGGCGTTGGTCAAAATCAAGCCATCCTTAGACACAATAAAGCCTGAGCCTTGCCCACGCACCGGCGTTTCTTGGGCGGGCAGATTGGGCTGCATGCTTCTAAACCACTCAGCCAGCGGATCATTAGGCGCGATTTCGGGGATGGCCGCCGTTTTCAGTGCGGCGGTGACACTGATATTGACGACTGCCGCCCCTTGACTGGCGGCGATACTGGCAAAGTTAGGCAAGGTAATATACGCGGTAGGCGCAGTCATTTGCTGACCGCTGACCGGCGCATTGGCTTGGGCTTGGTGGATCAGCGGGTTGCTAAATGAAGCCGTGTCTGGCGAGGATAAGGCCAATAACGGTGCACTGGCATGGAGGACGTAAGCAGTGCCAAACAGGGCGGCAACCGCCAAGGGTACGCTGACCCAGTGCATCCATTTGGCAGGGAGTAAAGAGGGCATAGGCAAATCCTTTCTTTCAAAGCGCCTGCAGGTGAACCACCGCAGACGCGACTGTCATGACATGGTTGCTCTTTATCGTGATGGGTCGCTTTATCTGCGCGCAACAAGCCATGGCAGGCGCGCTGAGCAGTCGACCCAAGCGCTATGAGCGCGCATTTTTGCGGCAAGTTTCGTGCAGTTTGTATCGCTGTGTATCAGCTGACCGCCTAGCCACACAGCGCCTGCAGTCCCTCAGGCAGTGCGCATCTATCTGGTAACTGTCTCTAGACAAGCCCGCGCGCCACGGGCAAGCACGCCGCGCTCAGCGCGCGTGCTACACTGCCGCTTTTGCTGAGTTGTGTAGGTGTGGTGAACTCTGATGGGATCTGTGTTGCAATCACTGAAGTCGGCCTACTGGCCGCGCAGGATGACTGGCACTTGGCGCGATCATGCGCGCGCTTCGCTGGGCGCAGGACTGGGAATTTTAATCACTGGCTGGCTGGCGCACTGGGCCTTGCATGGCAATTGGCAGGGCACGGTGACCTTGATTGCCCCCATGGGCGCATCTGCGGTCATCCTGTTTTGCCTGCCCTCCAGCCCCCTGGCACAACCTTGGGCCATGCTGGCAGGCAATACCTTGGCCGCCAGCATCGGGGTTTTGTGTGCACAAGGGTTACCGCAGCATCTGGTGTGGGCCGCGGCACTGGCCATGCTGTGTTCCATTGCGTTGATGTTCGCGCTGCGCTGTTTGCATCCTCCCAGTGGCGCCGTGGCGCTGACAGCAGTGCTGGGTGGGCCCGCCATCCACCAGCTCGGGTTTCAATTTGTCTGGTGGCCGGTCTTGGCCAATAGCGTGTGCCTGATGGTCAGTGCGACACTGTTTCATCGCTTGACCGGCTTTCGTTACCCGGTCAGTCATCAAGCCCCGGCAACCCCAGCGCCTGCACATTTACAATATCAATTTGGCTTTCAGCGCGAAGACTTACAAGCCGCGCTGGGCGAGATGCATGAAGTGTTGGATATTGAAACTGAGCAATTACAAGCCTTGTTGCAACATACCGAGTTAATCGCCTACCAACGTAAATTAGAGGCCATTACTTGCCAACAAATTATGCGCCCAGCGCCGCTGACCTTTGCTTTTGGCGAGCCGCTAGAAACCGCTTGGCAGCATTTGCAAACGGCGGCTGAACCGGCTGTGCCGGTGGTTAATCCAGCGCGACTGGTGTTGGGCTTGCTCAGCGTCACCGACTTTTTACGCCATGCCGAGGCGCACTCTTACCGCGCCGTGACGCCTGCCCTGCAACGCCTAATTCATTGGACACGCGGCACCCATAGCCAAAAGCCAGAAGTGGTGGGGCAAATCATGCAAACCCCGGTGGTGACCATAGAAGAAAGCATGCATTTGATACACACCATCCCCTTGATGACCAGTCATCACCTGCATTGCTTGCCTGTGGTGAATGCACGGGGGCAGCTGGTGGGCGTACTGACGCAAACCGATATTATTCAGGCGCTTTACCGCTAACGCTCGGCTGAACGTCCCGCAGACTGTTGCAGTTGGCGAAATGGCACGATTACTTCGCGCGACGCCAGTACGATTTCGCGCAAAAAACACAACAAGCACAAAATCAGTGATGCCATCGAAATAATAAACGACACCATCACCAGATGCGGCAGGCGCAAGCCTGTCTCTACTGACAAAAACATACTGGCAATTGACACGCAAATACACAAGGCGGCAAAGGTCGCCAATCCAATTGCCAACCGTAGCCACTTGGTTCGGCGCACAATAATCCACAACTCATCGGCAAAACGTTCGCATTTTTCTTGCGGCGCGTCAGTCAAGGCGCGGGCACGGTCTATTGAGCGGCCTAAGCGTCCAATTAACACCCCCAAAATCGAGCCGATGCCGCTGAGCAAAAACACTGGCGCCACCGCATCGCGAATCGCCTCTGACACACTGTGAATCTCAATCATTGAATTAATCATATTGGCCGCCCCTGCAATGCCTTGAATTGAATGGCATGTAAACATGCACTAATTTGGGAAAACATGCACCGTTTCAAAGCGCAGAACTGTCAGACAGGTGCCTAGAGCGCCAGTTTAATGCGTTTTTATACAGTGATAAGCGATTTTCACGCCAAACAAATAGTTTGCGAAGCATATAAATTGCAATAAAACTAGG
>JAIXZQ010000264.1 GCA_027489475.1 Methylophilus sp. | reverse complement strand
CTCTAAACACAAAATAGACTGCGCCCAAAATACACAGGCCTGCCCACAGATAATCCCATTTGAGCGGCTGTTGCATATAGATGACTGCAAATGGTACAAAGACCAATAGGGTGATGACTTCTTGCAAAATCTTCAGTTGGGCAAGCGATAACTGAGAAAACCCAATGCGGTTGGCGGGCACTTGAAAGCAATATTCAATCAAGGCAATACCCCAGCTGACGATAATCGCTAGCCAAAGCGGTTTTTGATGCAAGTCTCTGAGATGCCCATACCAAGCAAACAGCATAAACAAATTGGCCACTGCCAGCAGCAGCAAGGTTTTAATCAGCGTGAGTGACATGGTGTGTCGGTCATTCAGACAGCCGTCGTTGAAATAGCAACGGCGCTAAATCGCGCCGTTTCTCTTGCTGATTTGAACTTAAATGGCAGATTCGCCCGTTTCGCCGGTACGGATACGGATCACTTGCTCAACCGACGAGACAAAAATCTTGCCATCGCCAATTTTGCCGGTATGTGCAGCTTTGATAATGGCCTCAATCGCGCTGTCTACCATGTCGCCAGTGAGGATGATTTCAATTTTAATCTTGGGCAAAAAGTCCACCACATACTCCGCACCGCGATACAGCTCGGTGTGGCCTTTTTGACGACCAAAGCCTTTGACTTCTGTCACGGTGAGACCGTTGACGCCAATGGCTGACAAGGCTTCGCGTACTTCGTCCAGTTTAAAAGGCTTGATAATGGCTTCGACTTTTTTCATATGCGCTCCGTGGATGATCCTGTGTTGGCATTTTACGCATGCCGAGCGGTTTATTCAAACACCCTACACTGTCAGCCGCCAATTTGGCTGCTGTATTAGCTAAAAGCCACGGCGACAGGTGATGGGGTAACGTCTATCTTTGCCACAGCCACGCGCAGTAATGCGCACACCGATGGCGGCCTGACGGCGCTTATATTCGTTGCGGTCTATCAATTGGGTGACCCGCTGCACATCGGCTTCGCGATAGCCGAGGGCAATAATCGCTTGCGGACTCAAGTCGCGTTCTACGTAGGCCTCCATGATGGCGTCGAGAATCTCATAAGCGGGCAGACTGTCTTGGTCAGTCTGATTGTCACGCAGTTCGGCACTGGGGGCGCGCGTGATAATGCGCGGCGGAATGACCTCGCCCAGACGGTTGCGATAGTGTGCCAACTGATACACCAAGGTTTTAGGCACATCTTTAATCAAGGCAAAGCCCCCCGCCATGTCGCCATACAGCGTGCTGTAGCCAACGGCAGTTTCAGATTTATTGCCTGTTGTCAGCACCAAGCTACCAAATTTGTTGCTGATAGCCATCAGCAACATGCCACGGATACGCGCCTGTAAATTCTCTTCCGTCGTATCCTCAGCGGTACCAGAGAACTCATCGGCTAAGGTCTGACGAAAGCCATCAAACAGCGATTTAATCGGCAACACGCTGTAGGCTACCCCCAGTTGTGTCGCCATCTGGTGGGCATCGTCCACACTGATTTTTGCGGTATATACTGAAGGCATCATCACCGCTTTGACCCGCGCCGCGCCCAAAGCGTCTACCGCAATCGCCAAGGTGAGCGCGGAATCGATGCCGCCAGACAGACCCAGCACCACGCTAGGAAAGCGGTTTTTATGCACATAATCTTGCAAACCCAGTACCAAGGCCTGATACACCGAGGCTTCGGGTGACAGTGGGGCGGCTATGTCGCCCGCTTGTGGCTGCTGCGCCGCCCACTCAACCACGGCCAAGCCTGGCTTAAACATGGGCAGTTCTTGCACCAATTGCCCTTGGCTATTCATGCAGAATGAGCCGCCATCAAACACCAGTTCATCTTGCCCGCCCACCATATTGGCATACACCATGGGTAGGCCGGTTTCATGGATACGGGCGCGCAACACTTGATAACGTGTGTGCTGTTTATCTCTATGGTAGGGCGAAGCATTTAAGGTAAGCAGTACCTGCGCACCGGCTTGCAAGGCTAATAACGCCGGGCCGGGCTCCCAGCTATCGGCACAAATCAATATGCCAAATCGTGTGCCTTGCCAGTCAAAGACCACCGGTTGCGTGCCCGCGGCAAAATAACGTTCTTCATCAAAGACGCTATAATTGGGCAGATGATGCTTGTGGTAGGTGGCTTGAATGCGCTGACTATGGATAAGTGAGGCCGCGTTAAAGCGCTTGTTGTCTACTTGGTGGGGATGACCGACCACGACAGCGATGTCTGGCGGCAGATGCGCAACCAGCCATTGCAGCGCGCGTTGATTGGCGGCATAAAAGTCATCACGTAGCAGTAAATCTTCAGGCGGATAGCCACATAAGGCCAATTCTGGCGTCAGCAATACGTGTGCACCTTGGGCCAATGCCTCGTGTGCGGCAGCGAGAATCTGTTCAGCATTGTCTTGCATGGCACCGACCATGCAGTTGAGTTGGGCAATCGCAAGCTTCATTCAGTCTACTCAGTATTTGCCGCCTGCGGCCTTGATGAGCTCAACCATGGCTGGATTTTGTGCTTTTAGTGCGTACACATAAGCGGTCAGCCCGTATTGATCACGTGCTTTGACGTTGGCTTCAAACTCCAACAACAACTTGGCCAT
This sequence comes from Methylophilus sp., assembly GCA_027489475.1. Classification (GTDB taxonomy): domain Bacteria; phylum Pseudomonadota; class Gammaproteobacteria; order Burkholderiales; family Methylophilaceae; genus Methylophilus. The sequence continues at coordinate 41 of JAIXZQ010000264.1, read as the reverse complement.
TTCAGGCGCATTATTGCTCACAGCGAGATGTAATAACGGGG
>JAIXZQ010000086.1 GCA_027489475.1 Methylophilus sp. | reverse complement strand
GCCGCAAATGCTTGTCATGGATGCGGCTATGATTTATCCAGCTTCTGGACATAGCTTTAGTATTTCGGCGACCGGTGCGAATACCCTCATCGAGGTTAAAAATTCAGCAAACGCAATCAGTCAAGTGCCACTCTCAGCGCAAGGTAAGCTCTCCCTTAGCGCCAACCAAATAGATCAGAGTGGTACTTTAAGAGCCCCATTGGGCAGTATTAATTTAAACGCCACTGACTCATTAATATTGGGAAAAAATAGTCTAACCTCCGTTTCATCTGAGGGCAGTTTGATTCCTTATCTGGTTACCACGCTTGGCGGCAGCCGCCTTGTTTCAGATAAAGACAGTACGCAGAGTGATGCCTTGCCATATTCCGGTAAGAGTATTGTACTGAATGGCCAAAACGTTAATTTGAAATCAGGTGCGGTAGTTGATATCTCCGGTGGGGGAGATATGTTGGCATATGAATGGATTAAAGGCATCGGCGGCTCAGCTGATGTATTGAACCAACCTGGCTACTACGCCGTGTTGCCATCGTTAGGTAACCGCTTTGCTCCTTATGATTTCAATATGCAAAGTTCCTCAGATGTGATGTTGGGCCAATCAGTTTATTTGGCGGGGGGGAATGGACTGCAAGCGGGTAAATATACTTTACTTCCAGCACATTATGCATTGATGCCTGGTGCTTATCTTGTAAAAACCAGTACAACGGATATCCCCATCAACACTTCATTGGCACAGCTAGACGGTGGTATGTTGATGTCAGGGTATTTAACCCGCGTAGATGATACGAGTCGCGGTCAGTTTGGTAGTTTTAATGTTTATAACGGAAATATTTTTACTAACAATGCGGGCACAAAAAACTACAAAGGTCCAGCAGAGTATTTATTGACGTACTTGAATGACTTTTACGTCAAACAGGCAAATGCCAATAAAACCTCATTGACTTTACCTAATGATGCAGGCCAGCTTTCTATTCAGGCACTCAGTCAGCTTGAACTTAACGGCAAAATAAATGGTAAAGCCGGATCAGACGCAAAGGGGGCTACAGTCGATATTTCCTCAAATCGCATTGAGATTACCTCAACAATAGACACACCTAAATCAGGTGTTCTGAGTCTGAGCGCAAGTCAGCTAAGTAATATTGATGCCGACAGTATTTTAGTCGGTGGCAGTAGAAAGCTGGAGGGCGACAAACAACTCATAACGACAAATGCTTCAGAAGTTATTTTTTCGAATGATGCTAACAATGACGTAACTGTAAAAGAGTTATTAGTTACGGCTAAAAATAACATTACTGTCAATGCTGGAAGTGTTTTAAAAACGCAGGCATCATCTATCTCTACAGGACGGGTAAATAATATTCAAACAGAGGGTGCAGGTGCATTTTTAGGAATTTCCGCCTTAAACGATTTATCCTTTAATCGAAATAATGCCTCTAACACTTCAGGTGCTTTAATCATAGGAAACAGCGCATCTGTTGAAGCGAGTAAATCAGCGATATTAGATGCAAGTCAAAATCTCACGTTGAGTGGAACGGTAAATGTTGGGACGGGCGGGTCATTAACACTTGGAACTAGTCGTCTAGAGTTAGGCTTTAATCCCAGTTCTTCATCTGCCACAAGGATAGATCAGAATACGCTTTTGGCATTTGGTAATCTTAAATCGCTGAATCTGAATAGCTACCAAAATATAGATTTCTATGGCTCACTAACATTTGGCAGTGATGCCTTAAATTTATCTTTTAATACCAGTGGCTTCGCTCATCATGGCATTGGCGAAGTAGAAATCAATGCCAATACCTTGATGTTCAAAAATACCCAAGATGGTAGCCTGTTTAATCAACCTTCAGATCCTAGCCTATCAACACTGACTTTAAATAATAACAACTTAATCTTCGAAGAAACAACATCAGTAAAGGGGAATCAGCAGCGTTTTGATATCCAGGGTTTTGAGAATATCAATGTCAATTCAAAACAATCTATTATTGTTTCTGGTGCAGGTAGTTTAAATGTTGACGCGAATAAAACAGAACTTAAAGCAGGAAAAATTTCAGCGAATACAGGCAGTGTTTATTCAATCAATTCAAGTGGAAACATAAGTACTGTAAATAACGGTCAACAAGTTGCAGGCATGGCCGGCTTTGGAGGAAAGCTATCAATTTCTTCAAATCAAACTACGGTCGATAACAAGATTGAACTGCTAGCAGGACAGCTTAATTTAGAGTCAAAAACGGGTGATTTGACCTTAGGGCAAAATGCACAAGTGGTCACACGCTCAGCAATTATTGAATTTGATAAAACCTATACAAAAAATACGGATGCGGGTGATATCAATCTTGTCTCAAATGCAGGCAACGTATTAATTAACGATGGCGCTTTGATAGATGTGTCTGGTGGGCAAGTAGGTGGCGAGGCTGGACGACTGTCAATAAACGCTAAGAATGGTGGATTCACTGTTGCGAACAATACTTTATTAGGAACAGCAGCTACAAAAGAACGCAAAGGCGAGTTTTCACTTGACGTTAAAATACTTGATAATTTTAGTGAGGTTAATCAGGCGCTGGAACAAGGTCAATTTACCCAAGCACGCGAGATGCGTGTGCGATCCGGCAACGTCAATATTGCCGCAGGCGATACGGTGACGGCACAACAATTCACCTTAGGCGTGGATAACGGAAATGTCACCATTGCCGGCACGCTGAATGCCGACGCAGCCAAAGGCGGGGATGTAGCTATTTATGCCTCAGGCACTGTCGCACTGGCGAATACGGCAGTGATTACCGCACGTGGTAAGCAGACCAACACGTCTACTGGTGACCTACAAACCGGCTCAGGCGGTAAAGTGGTGTTGTCTTCTAATAGCTTGGCTGCCGACGCAATTAAAGCGGAGACAGGTGCCCGTATTGATGTGAGTGGCTACGACAAAGCTGCGAACAATAATGTGGGCGTGGATGGTGCGGATGGCTCGGTGACTTTGCGTGCCCGCCGAGGCACTACCGGCACGGCTAACACCGTAAACGTGACCACCGACACCACGGCGGCAATTCAAGGCGCCAGCGAGGTGAGAGTCGAGGGAGCACGGCAATACACCAGCAACACATTTACTGCAGCCTCAATGGTCGGCATGATTACCGACACCAATGCTTTTTATAACAACGCCAACACTGTTGCGAGCAGTTATGCAAAAACAGCGGATGGCTTGAGTATTAGCGTTTTACCGTATATCGAAATTCGCAGCACCACGGGCAACACTGCGACTGGCATGACGGTTGCCGCATCTACCAGCGATATCAACTTGCGTAGTTTTGGTGCTTTGCTGGCTGGCCGCGGCGGTGCTTTGAGCCTGCGTGCCAACGGTGATTTAACTGTTGCTGGGTCACTCAGTGATGGTTTTAGTAACACCATCACATCAGGCATTTTGCAGGCCAATACCCAAACCTTTGATTTGAATTTGGTCGCGGGCGCTGATTACGCTGCCGCGAATCCACTGGCGGTAGTGAATGGCGTAGGCAATGTCAGTCTGGCCAGCAATAAATTGATTCGTACGGGCGAGGGAGATATCAATGTTGTTTCTGGCCGCAATATTTCACTTGCAACTAACGCAAATATTTACACGCTTGGCAAGACAGTTACTAACATGGCAGGATTTACTCCGCCACCAGCCACCGAAAGCTCTAGAAATAGAAACTCTTACAATGTCAATGGCAGTTACGTAAATAACGGCGGCGATATATTGCTTCAAGCTGGAAATGACATCGCTGGTGTGTTATCACGTCAATCAGTCAATGAATGGCTTTCTCGTCAGGGGAGCGCAAGTGCTGATACCAGTTGGTGGGTAAGGTCTGAGCTATTTAATCAAGGGGTTGCTGCACTTGGCGGGGGCGATGTCACAGTGAAAGCGGGTGCAAATATTTCTAATCTATCTGCATCTTCTGCTACTAATGTGCAATTTGACACTGCAGGCACAAATGCCACTGGTAATTCACTGATAAATGGTGGTGGAAATGTACTTGTTCAGGCTGGAGGTAACCTTACTAATGGAGTGTACTTCAGTGGTAGAGGCCAAGTCGATTTACGTGTTGATGGAAATATTCAAAAAACAGGTGTCACGGGAACCACGATTGCATTGCAACAGGCTAGCGGTGACGTTCGTGCACGCGGTGATGCGCTGATAGAAACTGTATTTAACCCCACTTTGTGGATGCAAAACAGCAAAGTCACCGCAAATACGAATTTGACGTTCTTTAATAGCTATGCATCTAACAGTTCATTTAACTTGTCATCTTTGATTGGTGGTTTGACGCTGGGTCAAGACAATCCTGACAGTCTGAATGCAGGACTTCTTTTTGTAGATGCTGACAACTCCATCAATGCAGTCACAAAAAATGATATGTCTGCAATTCATCCCGGTTTAGTAAATGCGACTGCGTTTAATGGTGGGATTAATGTGAATAAAATGATCTTATCTCCATCAGCAACCGGAGGACTCAGCTTTCTGGCTAATTCAGATATCATCGGCAATATCTCTTCTGTAGGCAGAGATAAACCCGTAGCGCAAATACTTGTTTCCAATGCCGATGCTCAGACTAATTTAAGTATTCAGAATCCTTTTACAGGCAAACCTTCAGATAATTTAGTACTTTTTGGAGACTATAAATATGGCAATTCACTCACCTCGGTGAACGCAGGGACTGCCAATAAGGTTGTGATTATTTCAAAAACTGGAGATGTTAATTTGCCTGGTGACCCGCCAGCAAACCTTAAAACCCAAGCTGAAGGTTCGGGCTCATTTGGCATTAAATCTTCTATGCCCGCGTTTATCTCAGCTGGAAGAAATTTGATTCTCAATGGCTCAATACAACACAATAATCAAGATGACATCAGTGTTTTAAAAGCTGCGAACGACATCGTAATGAAGGCCAATCAACCTTTAGCCAAAATTGAGGTGAATGGTCCTGGAGATTTGATTGTAGAAGCTGGGCGAGATATCAATTTAGGTAATTCAGCCGGGATTCTTTCTCGTGCAAACAACGTCAATCCGAATTTACCAATCAACGGTGCAAATTTAACAATACTTGCGGGCCTTGGTCAAAAGGGTGCTGATATTGAAAATTTTGTAAATCTTTATATCAATCCGAATGGACAAGGGCCAGCGAACTTACTGAACGACGCTGCATTGACTGAATATCGTTCAAAAGTGAGCCAAAGCGTATTGACATACATGCAAAAAACTTCACAAAAGATGCTGACTGCTGAAGAGGCAATGTCCTTATTCCTGCAACTAGACACATCAAAACAACTGCCTGTTGCCTACGATGTATTTAGTAAAGAAATGATTTTTGCAATTAAGGATTACGTGCAAACAGCAAATACTGAAAGAGGTGATGGCGTCATTAATACACTTTTCTCAGATAGCTTAGGGTATAACGGGAACATTTCTATGTACCAAAGCCAGATCGTATCTGAACGAGAAGGAAATATTAATATTATGTTACCAGGTGGATTGCTCAACGCTGGTGTAGCTGCTGATCCTCAAAATCTCCCACACGGTATTGGTATCATTACCGAACGCGGTGGGTATATCAATATTTATGCTGACAAAGGCTTTGAAGTTAACCAATCGAAAGTAAAGTCTTTATTTGGTGGTGACCTGATTGCATGGGTTAACAATGGCGATATTGACGCTGGTCGTGGCTCAAAAACAGCCGTATCTATTCCTGAGAGAATAGTGAATGTTGATAACAATGGTAACGTGGTCGTTGAAGTGAAGGGTGTCGCTTCAGGCAGTGGTCTTGCAACGGAGACATACGACCCTGATGGACCTAATGGCAGCCAAGTGAAGCCAAAAGCTGGCACGGTCTATTTAGCTGCCCCTAGAGGTGCGCTGGACGCCGGTGAAGCAGGTGTTTCGTCCGCAGGGGATTTATTTGTAGGTGCGCAAGTCATTAACAATGCGACTAATATCTCTGCCGCCGGTGCTTCTGCTGGTGTGCCGGTGGCTGATACCGGCAGCTTGGCCGGTGCGGCCTTGGGCGCAACCAATACTTCAGCTGGGGCCAGCAATGCCTTGACTGAAAATATTGGCAACCAGATGAATAACCAGAGTCTGGCTCCTAAAGAACTGCCGCCGATTGTGACGGTAAAAACCATCCGCTTAGAGGACTAACGCACTGGTTCTTATACCCAACGCCCACCTAAGTGTGGGCGTTGGCGTTATGCGTGCGTCTAGCGCCACGATGACTTTAATCAAGCCTTTCAAAGGTGAGAGGCGATTGGCGCTGCGTGCTTATTGCTGCTACGCAGTGGTCTGATGACCCCCACTTAATCTAGATAGTCCTGCCTATCTCTTTACGTCAATACAACACTGCAAATTTGACAGTTTTGTAGTCTGGCTGGTCTAAACGCCCCGGTCAAATCTTAATATTAAGTGACGTGCCGCTTGCTAAAGTATCTGCATTTCAAAGCCCCATTACGGAGTCCTTCATGCAGATTAAATCCATACGCCTTGCACTGGCCGCATTAGGCTTGACGACACTGGGTTTGGTGACCTTCAGTCAATCCGCCTTAGCGCAGGTGGTCATTAGCCAAATCTATGGTGGGCAAGGCAACACCTATAACCAAGATTTTGTGGAATTGTTTAACGCCGGCAGCGGTGTGGAAACCTTGGATGGCTGGTCCATTCAATATGCCAGCGCCACAGGTACCGGCACCTTTGCCAGCAATAGCGTGACCCCACTGTCTGGCACATTGCAGCCCGGGCAGTATTATCTGGTGGGGTTGCGCAGCGCGACCGCTGGCTTAAGTCTGCCTGCGCTGGACAGTAATAATAATGCGACCGATTTGAGCGGTACTAACGGTAAAGTGGTACTCGTGAACACTGCTACCGGTTTGGCATGTAATGGTGGCAGCGCGGTGTGTAGCAGCACGCAGCTGGCACAAATAATAGACTTGGTGGGGTATGGCACGGCTAACTTTTTTGAAGGCAGCGCCGCACCCGCAGCGAACAGCACCTCTGCCTTGCAGCGCAAAAATAACGGCTGTCAGGATACGCAGCAAAATGGCAGTGACTTTGTTTTAGCCAGTCCTTCGCCACGCAACAAGAGCAGCGCAGTGAATGTGTGTAACAGCGGCGGCGGTGTCAGCAATCAACCGATAGTGACCAGTTGTCCAGCCATGACCTTGCAAGTCGGCGAGGCTGGGCAGGTGCAATTGCAAGCCAGCGATGCAGACAGCATGGTGAATAACGCCACCCTGTCAGCCACTGCGCCTAGCGGTTCGCGACTGATTAATCTCGTGGCTGCGGCCAGCGATGGTCAAGCAGCTACGGTAAGCTTGCAGGTCGATGCTGGGTTACCCGCGGGTGAGTACAGCGCAGACGTGTTGTTTGCCAATAACGAGGCGCAAACCGCCGCCTGTACCGTCAATATTGCGGTGAAAAACAGCTCAATCACACGTATTTATGAGATTCAAGGCAGTGGTTTGGGCGTGTCATCGGTCAGCCCCTTGAACGGTCAAACTGTGACCACTGAGGGTGTGGTGACCGCCGTGTTTCCGGGCTTGAATGGCTATTTCTTGCAAGATGCCAGTGGCGATGGTAACCCTCAAACATCGGATGGCGTGTTTGTGTATCTGGGCACTGGAGTGACGCCCACCGTCAGCGTGGGTCAAAAACTGCGCTTAACCGCCACCGTGACTGAGTTTAACAGCGTGACGGAGTTGATTAATGTCAGTGGCGTACAAGTGCTGGCCACGCAGCAGGCGGTGTTACCCACCGACATTAGTTTGCCCGAAACAATGGAAGGCGATCTAGAGGCCTATGAAGGGATGTTGGTGAGAATCACCACCCCGATGACCGCCGCACAAAACTACTTTCAAGGGCGCTATGGCCAAGTGACGCTGGCCGCACAGGGTCGCTTATACAAACCCACCAATCAGGCGTCCGCAGGCTCAGCCCTTGCCAACCAACTGACAGATGAAAACGCACGTCGCCGTTTGGTGTTAGATGATGGCCGCAACTCGCAAAACCCTAACCCGATTCCATTCATTGGCGAGGACAATACCTTGCGCGCTGGCGATGTGGCTGAGCAATTGATTGGTGTCATTGATCACGGTTTGATTACCGCTTCCAGCACTGGGCCACGTGACTACAAAATACATCCCATCACGCCTGTAGCGTTCCGCCGCGAGAATCCACGCACTGCTGCGCCCGCAGCCTTGCCTGGCAATCTCAAGGTGGCCAGTTTTAATGTCCTCAACTATTTCACCACCTTTACCAATGGTGCGACCGCCAGTGGCCAAACGGGCCAAGGCTGCAGCTTGGGTGGCAGTGTGTCTGCCAGTAATTGCCGAGGCGCCGATAATCTCACCGAGTTTATCCGACAGCGTAACAAGATTATCCGTGCTTTGAGCGCCCTCAATGCCGATGTGGTTGGCTTGATGGAGATTCAGAACAACGGCAGCACGGCTATGCAAAATCTGGTGGATGGACTCAATGCCGTAATGGGCGCTAACACCTATGCCGCCATTGCTGACCCCAGTACAGGCACCGGCGACGATGCGATTAAAGTGGCCATGATTTATAAACCATCTAAGGTCACCCCAGTGACGGCATCATTATCTGACGCTGACAGCATTAATAACCGACCGACACTGGCGCAGACATTTGCGGCAGCCAATGGCGAAAAATTCTCTGTGCTAGTCAACCATTTCAAATCTAAAAGCTGCTCAGGGGCTACGGGCACCAATCAAGACCAAGACGATGGTCAAGCCTGCTATAACCCGCAACGGGTCGCCCAAGCCAATCGACTGCTGCAGTTTATTCAAACCGTGCAAGCACAAGCGGGCGACGCAGACGTACTGGTGATTGGTGACCTGAATGCCTACGGCAAGGAAGACCCGATTCTGACCTTGGTGGCTGGGGGCTTGCAAGACCAAATCGAGCGCTTT
>JAIXZQ010000219.1 GCA_027489475.1 Methylophilus sp. | reverse complement strand
AGTGTTTGATGAGCGCTCACCTGCATCCCATCACTCACCTGCCAGTCAAGCTGAATATGCGGATCTAAATGACGAAAACATTCACTGAGCCAAAGGCAGCCACAAATAACCGCGGGCTGCCGACAGAGAATATGCGCAGTGGCAGTGGTGCCGGCCGGAATCAATGCGGCCGTCAAGTCGCCGTCCCCCATGTCTTCGGCCAGTGCCGCCTGCACTTGCGCTTGTACTGCCGCCAGCGTCAGATACGGTGGCAGGCTGCGTTGCATCGCTGCATAGTCAAACGGGGGCGTGGGTGTATTGGCTTGGACAGCGTCGGTCATGAGGGGTCTTCTGGCAGTATTAAATTTGTTTGCATGCGGCGCGCACCGCCGATGCCAAACCTATTATAATAAATTGTTGATTGTTGCATGGCCTGTAATTTCGGGTTAGCGCATGCACCCACAGCGATTCCTGCTCACTTTCATGATTTTCTGGCGCCACCCACCACTATGCAGCTTTTATATACCGTAAACAGTCCGTATGCCCGTAAAGTGCGTATTGTCGCGCTCGAAAAACATGTCGATTTAACCTTGACCGAAGTGGTGCTGTCTGCGCCCGATTGTCCTGTACAGCAATACAACCCGCTCGGCAAAGTGCCAGTGCTGGTGCTAGATGATGGCGAGGCACTCTATGATTCGCGCGTCATCGTTGAATATCTCGACCACCGCACGCCGGTCTCACATCTGATTCCACAAGACCACAGCGCAAAAATCAAAGTACGTCGCTGGGAGGCGTTGGCAGACGGTGTTTGCGATGCCGCTGTTGCGGCCATGTTAGAGCAACGCAAACCCGAGGTGCAGCAATCGGCGGCTTGGATAGAAAAACAATTGGCCAAAGTCACCGCTGGCTTGACTGCGCTGGATACCCATTTGCTAAAAAAGAAATGGTGTGTAGACGAGACCTTTAGTTTAGCGGATATCGCACTGGGGGCGGCCTTGGGCTATATCGATTTACGCTATAAGACCATGCAGTGGGAAGGCAAATACTGGCAGGAACGGTTTCCCAATCTGGCCAAACATTACGGGGTGTTGGTAAAGCGGCCCAGCTTTAAGCAGACCATGCCACAGCCCTAACTAAAGTGATGCGCGGGCGTCACAGCGGTGGCAAATCGTCGTCGCCCAATAAATGTAGACGGTGCTTGTGACGCAAGGTCTGACGCTCATTCAAGCGTTTTTGTGCCGGACTTGGGAAATCTGTAAAGCTAATCAAGCTGCGGTCTATCAGGATATTAATCAAGTCTTCTAGCACCCGCGCCAATTGTATGTCGCTCTCGCGAAAAGCGTGGTGTTTGTTAAGCTGAATGTCGAGAAAATTCAGATACTCGCTGTCGTCACTACTCACCTCACACCAAGCTTCTCCCAGCTTAAGCTCTGGGCTCACCGCCACGATATTGCCTTGCTGATCTCTGAGTACGTACGCCATCCGCTGTCATTCCTTGTCACTGATTGATTGTTTTAACCGACATTCAAACGAGCAAAGCAATAAGCATGCCTTTTGCGCAAGTACAGTGTCAGTCAGCGTTGGCTAGGCGGCCATACATGACTGACGTTTACAGTGCGCCAGTAATAATGCCGCATCCCAAACAGACATTACTTTCATAGACGACCACGCTTTGACCTGGTGTAATCGCCCATTGATGTTGGCCAAAGCGGAGGGTGGCTTGCTCGGCATCGACGGCGTCGATTTCACATGGCGCATCGGGTTGGCGGTAGCGCGTTTTGGCCGCATAGACCCAGTGGGTGCGCGGCTGCTCGCCACTGATCCAGTGCAATTGTTCCGCCACCAGTCCATCGCTTTTAAGCAGCGGATGGTCATGACCTTGCACCACGATGAGCACATTCGCAGCCATATCTTTGCCTGCCACAAACCACGGTTCGCCGTTGCTATCACGGCTGCCGCCGATTTTTAGGCCTTGGCGTTGCCCCAAGGTGTAATACATCAAGCCTGCATGTTCGCCCACCACTTTGCCTTCTGGGGTGCGCATCTCACCGGGCTGGCGAGGTAAATAGCGTTGTAAAAATTCTTGAAACGGGCGTTCACCAATAAAACAGATGCCGGTGGAGTCTTTTTTCTCGGCATTGGCTAAGCCATGTTGGCGCGCAATCTCACGCACTTCACGTTTGAGATAGCGGCCGAGCGGGAACAGGGTTTTGGACAGCTGGGCTTGATTCAGGCGTGACAAAAAATAACTCTGGTCTTTACTGCCATCGTCAGCTTTGAGTAATTGATATTGACCTGGCTGGATGGGGTTTTCGCGCACTTGCGCATAATGACCGGTGGCAATCAAGTCAGCCCCCAAGCCCATGGCATGGTCTAAAAATGCTTTGAACTTGATTTCGGCATTACACAGAATATCCGGGTTAGGCGTGCGCCCCGCTTGATACTCTTGCAAAAAGTTAGCGAATACACGCTCTTTATACTCGGCGCTAAAATTCACGGTTTCTATGTCTATGCCTATCTTATCTGCGGCAGACACGGCATCAATCAAATCCTGTCGCGAGGAGCAGTATTCGTCGGTATCATCGTCCTCCCAGTTTTTCATAAATAGGCCGGTCACCTGATAGCCCTGCTGCTTCAATAACAGCGCGGTGACAGAAGAATCGACGCCGCCAGACAGCCCGACAATGACGTGTGGTTTACTCATAATGCTTGACCCAAATGCTGCAAAATATCCAAGGAGTAGCGCTTGCCCGCCAGATAATCCTGTACGCACAGCAGCACTTGCGGGCTACGCATCAGGGCCGCTTGTGCGGCAATCTCGGCTTCGGTTTTCCATACGGTGCGCACGATGCCCTCATCCAGCGACCGTTCGGCATGATGCGATCCCAATTGGCCACAAAAGGCAAAGCGCAGATACGTCACCCCGTTGCCAGGATGTTGCCAATGATAAATACCGACCAAGGCTTCGGGAGTGAAGTCATAGGCGGTTTCTTCAAGGGTTTCACGGATGGCGGCGGCGAGGATGGTTTCACCTTCTTCTAAATGTCCGGCAGGCTGGTTAAAACGGTTGCCTCGGTCTGTGGTTTCTTCCACCAACAAAAACTGTCCCGCTTGCTCGATAATCGCCGCTACCGTGACATTGGGTTTCCATTGTCTAGTGACAACGTGACCAGGAGCCGCAGCTGGGGAGGGGGGATGCGAGGCGTTCAAGATAAGCTGACTTTAAAAAAGCTTTATTTTACCGTCAGGGGCCGCATAGGGCGAGCGATAGTTGCGCGCTGGCTGTCGACGATGCAAGTTAAAAAAACAATCCAGGCCATTTAGGCGACGAGTTTTGGAAACAAGCCCTCTAAGCCATGCGCGATAAACTCTACCGCCATGGCCGCCAAGATAATCCCCATTAAGCGGGTGATGATATTGATGCCTATGGTGCCCAGATACTCTGTAATCACATCCGAGAGTAATAGCAGCCCCCAGATAAACAGCGCAATCAAGGCAATTGGCAATAAGAGGCTGACGTGCCCCCAAAATCCCGGGTGTTGCTGCGCCGTTAAAATCATGCTCGAAATCGCCCCCGGCCCGGCCAACAACGGAATACTCAGCGGCACAATGGCAATCACTTCACGTTCGGCCAAGGTTTGCGCTTCTTCAGCCGTTTGTCGCGTTCCGCCTTGCTTGCCATGCATCATGGAGATGGCAATCAGTAATAACAAAATGCCGCCGCCCACCTGAAACGAGGGAATAGTGATGCCAAAAAAATCAAGCACGCCATCACCGATAAAGGTCGACACCGCCAACACAATCATCACCGTAAACGCGACCGTGCGCGCAGTGCGCGAACGCTCAGCTTTTTGCCAGCCATTGGTGGCACTGATAAAAATCGGCAAGCTGCCAATCGGGTTAACAATGGCAAACAGCGCAACTGCAACTTTGAGCAGGTAAGCGTATTCGGTCATTAAAGCGCAGCCTTTCTTGTGTTTCTCGTTGTTAAGCCCACTGGCAGAATCAACCCTGCTTATGCAGGCCGTTTATCAAAGAATGTAATCGGCTGCGGGGGCGGAAGCTGCAAGATGTGTTTGCGCACCTTGCCCATCACATGCATCTCGCAGGGTTTGCAATCAAATTTCAGCGTATACCGGTCATTGCCACTGATCAAGGTCATCGGCTCTGCAGTGACGGTACCTTGCACGCCGATAACGCCTTTGGCCTCTTTGGGGCACAGGCCATGACTAAAGCGCAAGCAATGTTTGGTAATCATTACCGGCACTTCGTCCAGCGTTTCATTGGCTTCATAGGCGCTGTCTATCAGCTTTACGCCATGTTTATGATAAAAGTCGCGGGCCTTTTGGTTATACACATTGGCCAGATAACTCAGGCTGTCTTGCGGATACAGCACGGGTGGGACCACGGCTGGTCTTGGGGCCGGACGCAGATAGCCAGCGCTACGAGCGGCTTCTAGGCGGACGACTGCTTCACGGCGCAGTTGATTGACCAGCGAGGCCGGGATAAACCACGGCTGGTGCAGATTGAGCGCTACCTCGCGCGCCACAAAGTCGGTGTTCCCCAGTTTGCTCAGGTGCTCGCGCAGGCTGGCGTCGGTTTCTTCGTCGTGCTCGGCGGGCTGTTTCTCGGCGCGGCATTCGGCGCGGGCGCTAAAGCCTTGGCTGTCCGTCAAAGTTAAGGCAAAGCCGTCGGCGGTTTCTTGCAGCGTCGCAATCACAGGGATT
>JAIXZQ010000324.1 GCA_027489475.1 Methylophilus sp. | reverse complement strand
TTTAGATTTGTTATAGCGTTTGGGTCTGCCAGCAGGTCTAGGTGTCCACACCAAGCGCGGCGCTGGCATTTAGGTCGGAATCACAATTCTGGCTTGTGGTTTCACTTGTTCACTGGCGCGGTAAAACACCAGCTGCTTGCCGATATGGTGCACTGCGATGGCGCCCGCTTGCGCGGCGATATCGCTGAACAGCGCCGTACGTAACGCGCGGTCATCGCCAGCCACTTGTACCTTGATTAATTCATGGGCACTGAGACTGCTGTCAATTTCTTTCAAAACGGCTTCAGTCAGGCCATTGTTGCCTATCATCACAACAGGGCGCAGGGCTTGTGCCAAGCCGCGTAAATAGGCGATTTGTTTACTGTTCAACTGCATGATCACGATTCCAAAAAAAGCAACCGCATTTTAGCATGAAGCCATCTATTGCCCTATGAAACCCTCTAAAACCAGTAAAGCCTGGATGCAGGAGCATCTCAATGACCCTTATGTCAAACGGGCACAAATCGATGGTTATCGCGCGCGGGCAGCCTACAAGCTACTCGAAATTGATGATAAAGACCATTTAATCAAACCGGGCATGACCATCGTTGATTTGGGCTCTACGCCCGGCAGTTGGTCGCAGGTGGTGGTGCGGCGCCTAAAAGGGCAGGGCCGCGTCATCGCACTGGATATTCTCGACATGCAGCCTGTGCCCGGCGTTGAGTTTATTTGTGGTGATTTTCGTGAGGCTGAGGTATTGCAACAGCTCGAAACGGCGTTACGCGGACAAGCCGTTGACTTAGTGATTGCGGATATGGCGCCGAATATGAGTGGCTTGAAAGACGTTGATCAAGCGGGCGCCACGTATCTCACTGAACTGGCGCTGGAATTTTGTCAGCAATGGCTGAAACCGGGCGGCGCTTTTCTAGTCAAAGTGTTTATCGGCAGCGGATTTGACGCCATTGTGCAACAGATGCGCGGCCAATTCACCAAGGTCGTCACCCGAAAACCGAAAGCCTCTCGCGACCGCAGCAGCGAAGTTTATTTACTGGGTCTGCAGCGTAAACCATGAATTGCATGGCTTTTTAGTCTTTTGTCAGGGTCGCAGTGGTCAAATTTTGGGTATACAATGTTCTACAGGGTTGAAAAGGGCACAAATGCCTCCATACAACACTATAAGGGTGAATCCCTGCATCTTTTCGTTAAGGAACCACTTTGAATAATCTACTGAAAAATATCGCGATTTGGGTAGCTATTGCCTTGTTGCTGATGACGGTGTTCAATCAGTTCAGCGGCCCCGGCCGTAGCAGTGGTCAGGTGGTTTACTCCCAGTTTATGCAAGAAGTCAAAGATGGTCGCGTAGCCAAGGTGCAGATTGATGGCCGCTCCTTGCACGTCACCACTAATGAAGGCAAGGCTTATGACACGTTCTCACCGTCTGACCCTTGGTTGGTCTCGGACTTACTGAAAAACAATGTCATTGTTGAAGCCAAGCCAGAAGAGCATGAATCCATGCTCATGAGCATTTTTGTTTCTTGGTTCCCCATGATCTTGCTGATAGGCGTATGGATTTTCTTTATGCGCCAGATGCAAGGGGGTGGCAAGGGCGGTGGTCCGTTCTCTTTTGGTAAGAGCAAAGCACGTCAGTTAGACGAGTCGAATAACAGCACCACCTTCGCCGATGTGGCTGGTTGCGATGAAGCCAAAGAAGAAGTGGCTGAGCTGGTTGAGTTTTTAAAAGACCCAAGCAAATTCCAAAAACTGGGTGGACGTATTCCTCGTGGGGTACTCATGGTTGGCCCGCCAGGGACAGGTAAAACGTTGTTAGCGCGTGCTATTGCAGGTGAGGCAAAAGTCCCATTCTTTAGCATCTCTGGCTCAGACTTTGTTGAAATGTTTGTCGGTGTCGGTGCCGCCCGCGTACGTGATATGTTTGAAACCGCCAAAAAGAATGCCCCATGTATCGTCTTTATTGATGAAATCGATGCGGTAGGTCGTCATCGCGGGGCAGGTACCGGCGGTGGCAATGACGAACGTGAACAAACCCTGAACCAGATGCTGGTTGAGATGGACGGTTTTGAAGCCAACTCTGGTGTGATTGTGATTGCTGCGACTAACCGCGCCGATGTGCTGGATAAAGCGCTATTACGTCCTGGCCGGTTTGACCGTCAAGTCATGGTTGGCTTGCCAGACATTAAAGGTCGTGAACAAATTTTGAATGTGCACATGCGTAAAGTGCCCATTGATCCTGATGTCAAAGCGGATATTTTGGCCCGCGGTACACCAGGCTTTAGCGGTGCGGATTTGGCGAACTTGGTCAACGAAGCAGCGTTGTTTGCTGCACGTCGCAACAAGCGTACTGTGGATATGCAAGATTTTGAGGATGCCAAAGACAAAATCTTTATGGGTCCAGAGCGCAAGTCTATGGTCATGCGCGAAGAAGAACGTTTGAATACGGCTTATCATGAGTCTGGGCATGCTGTGGTTGCCAAGTTGCTCCCCAAAGCAGATCCGGTACACAAAGTGACTATCATGCCGCGTGGTTGGGCCTTGGGCTTAACTTGGCAGTTGCCTGAGCATGATCGCATCAGCAACTATAAAGACAAAATGCTGGAAGATATTTCTATTTTGTTTGGCGGCCGGATTGCCGAAGAAATCTTTATGCATCAAATGTCCACCGGTGCGTCTAACGATTTTGAGCGCGCCACCAAGTTGGCCCGCGATATGGTGACCAAATACGGCATGTCGGATACCTTAGGCACCATGGTGTATGCCGGCAGTGAGCAGGATTCTTGGATGGGCAGTATGTCTTCGCGTACTGTGTCAGAAGCCACCCAGCAAAAAGTGGATGCTGAGATTCGTCGCATTCTTGATGAACAATATGCTATCGCCCGTAAACTGCTGGAGGATAATCGCGACAAGGTCGAAGCCATGACCCGCGCCCTGATGGAGTATGAAACCATAGACGCTGATCAAGTCAATGACATCATGGCGGGCTTGCCAGTCAGAGCGCCCAAGCAAAAAAATACGCCTAGCGTTAGCACTGGCGGCAGCAGTGGCGGCAGTCTGGTGAATCCGGCGCCGCAACCTACCGCCAAAGGCGATGATGCGGAGTCTGGCGGGTTGTAACCTTCACCGGGTTTTCAGTTAAAATAAACAGGCTGGCACTTGCCAGCCTTTTTTATTTTTAGAAAAATGCCTTCGCCTATGCAGTTTCATTGCGGAAACTTCCAGATAGACCTTTCAACGCCTAAAGTCATGGGCATCGTCAATGTCACGCCAGATTCGTTTTCAGATGGCGGGCTGTATCAGCGTACAGAAGCAGCCGTGGCACACGCGCATGCGCTTATTGAACAGGGTGCGGCTATTCTGGATATAGGCGGTGAATCCACCCGGCCCCATGCGGCACCGGTGTCATTGCAAGAAGAATTAGACCGCGTGCTGCCAGTGATAGAGGCATTAGTGGCGCAACAAGTGCCTGTCCCCTTGTCCATCGATAGTTACAAGCCTGCGGTGATGCGGGCAGCCATTGCGGCGGGGGCCAGTATTGTCAATGATGTGCGCGGCCTGCAAGAAGAGGGCGCGTTAGATGCAGTGGCTAATAGTCAGGCTGGGGTGTGTATCATGCATATGCAAGGCACACCGCAAACCATGCAGATTGACCCACAATATGAGGATGTGGTGGCCGAGGTAGCGCAGTTTTTGCAGCAACAACGCCAAGCCTGTCTTAATGCCGGCATCGAGGCTGCACGTATCGTCCTCGATCCGGGCTTTGGCTTTGGTAAAACCCGTGCGCACAATATTACATTGGTGAACGCACTGCCTGAGTTATTGCGCCTAGGCAGTCCATTACTGGTGGGCTTATCACGCAAATCCGTGTTGGGCCAGATGACAGGCAATGATGTTGACGCACGCTTGCATGCCAGCGTCGCAGCGGCGGTGATCAGTGCCATGCATGGTGTACAGATTTTGAGAGTACATGACGTCAAAGCCACCGTTGAGGCGCTCAAGGTGGTTACAGCGCTTAAAGCGACTGCGTCGCCTGAATAAGCATGCATTTCAGCGTGAGATAGGTCAGTACTGGCCTTTAACATAAGCAATACGCTTAGCAGGCGCAGCCAAAGTGAACGAGAAAAAGGATAACGAATGACTAAACAGTATTTTGGCACCGATGGTATACGCGGCAAGGTTGGGGCGTCTGTGATTACCCCTGAATTTGTCATGCGCTTGGGCTATGCGGCTGGTCGCGTGTTGGCCAATCATGAGCATTTACCCGCGGGCAAGCGTCCCAGCGTGCTGATTGGTAAAGATACCCGCATTTCAGGCTATATGCTGGAGGCCTCACTCGAGGCTGGATTGTCCGCGGCCGGTGTGGATGTATTGCTCACCGGCCCGATGCCCACCCCTGCGGTAGCCTATCTGACCCGCGCCTTGCGTGCGCAGGCGGGCATTGTGATTTCGGCATCGCATAACCCTTATTACGATAACGGTATTAAATTCTTTTCGGCGCAGGGCAGTAAATTGCCCGATGAAATTGAATATGCCATCGAAGCCGAATTAGCCAAACCGATGCAGGTGATGGACTCTGCGCAGTTGGGTAAAGCCAGACGCGTCGATGATGCGGCAGGGCGCTATGTCGAGTTTTGCAAAAGCACTTTTCCCAATCACCTCGATTTACGTGGGCTCAAAATCGTGCTCGACTGTGCGCATGGGGCCACTTACCATGTCGCGCCGCCAGTCTTTCATGAGTTAGGCGCCGATGTGATTGCCATCGGCAATCAACCCGATGGCCTAAATATCAATGAGCAAGTCGGCTCTACGCATCCGCAAGCTTTGCAACAGGCGGTGATAGCTCATCAGGCCGATTTGGGCATCGCTTTTGATGGTGATGGTGATCGCGTCATGATGGTGGACGGTGCAGGGCAGTTATTGGATGGCGA
>JAIXZQ010000063.1 GCA_027489475.1 Methylophilus sp. | reverse complement strand
TGAGCCTAGTTGATTTTGTTTAGGCTGCCAAAGCCTACCAACACCTGCTCACCGCAAATTCTAGCTTGGTTCAATTATGAGTGCCACAAAGTCTGTTCCCCTTTGCAAGGTCCAGAGCAAACGGGCTTTTACGTTGATAGAGCTCTTGGTGGTGATCGGCGTAATTGCGATCCTCGCCGGGGGGCTTGGCGTTGCTTTGCGCGGATTTGACGGCCGCGCGAAAATTCAAAATGCCCAGACTGCGCTTATCGGATCATTTAATGGAGCACGAGCTCAAGCTGCTGTGAAGCAGACCTCTATTACTTTATTGCTAAATGCGGATCCCGATTCGGAAAATTGTTTGCGTGAGTTAATTCCTGTTACAGGTTCTCCTGGCAATTGGCGTATTGCAGGTGAATCAACTTTTCTTCCGGTGGGTATGTATGTCGTGCCGCCCAAAATCGAAGCAGCGTTTAGCGCCACTGTGGTGGCAAAGTATGATAGTCCCAGTGTAGCCGCTGACTGGGCAAAAATAAAAAGCTATGCATCGAAAGAGGAGCCTGACTCTACAACCGATATACTAGTTGCAGCCCCTGATACTAGCAGCGATGTCGTTCGAACCGTTGCGAAGACGTTTGAGCTAGTTGGTTTCGACTCTTTGGGCCGGTTTAATCTGACCACTGCGATTACTACACCAGGTTTGACAACGACCTATGTAATTGCCCCAGGGGAGCCGACTCCAGGCAAAGGAGTTACTTTCCGGGACCATGAGGCAGTCCGTGGTCTATGGATCAGCCGCTACGGTGTCACTGTTAATGTAAACGAAAAGGCCGGGTTTGATTACACGGCAGCCGATTATGACAAACGCTGAGTTTATGCCTGTTAAACAACGCGCCTTTTCTTTGGTGGAGGTTGTTGTGGCGCTTGGCATTTTTGCCACAGCCATTATTGTGATCGTTGGCTTACTCGCGGCCAATACTCAGGCAACCTCCCGAACAATCGAGGCCGAGACTGCTGCTCGATTGGCGGATACCATACGCACTGAATTGCAGCGCTATGGTTACGAAAATGTTTCGTCGGCTCTTGTCTCAACGCTAGGACAGGTGTATCTAGTAGCCACTAGAGACGGAGCAAGGGTATTGCCTACAAATGAGGACGGCTATGGCGATGTGGGCACTCGTCCTAACTCGCTTGCGGAAGCCGAATTGATGACATCTAGTGGCCCTGGAAATCCCCCGGGAATAGCACAAAGAGACCGCTATTTTCATATTACGGTCCGCAAGCTTCTTCCTCCTGCACCTACCGCTGGCAAACTTAAATCGCCGGAGACGGTGGCTGAGAAAGATGCAGCCACGGTTAATCCTGTCGTGATTGAGGTTTCGTGGCCTTTTAGGACTCCAGCGGGGCCTTCCGAAGCTGACACCTTAACTGATTTCGATACCGAACCTTCCGTTATCACCCCGGAGCAGCAGCGTGAGATATTTAAACTAACCGCCGCCATCGTTCGATAGTCGGTCAATTTATTCTTAAGTAATTTAGATTTTGCCCCGAACAATGCGTGCGGTTTCATCCAAAGCCGGTTTTACTATCATCGAGCTGCTCGTGGCTGCCGCCGTTACTCTCGTGATGGTCGGGTTGGCGCTAAAGATTGTCACCGATACCGGTCAAATTTTTGACCGCACTACTGGCCAGCTCGACGCCAAGACTCAGGCGCACAGAGTCTTGGACACCTTGTCTGTCGATTTGCAGAACGCGGTCATGAAAGTTGATCGGAACGTCTGGTTGTTGGCGACGATTCAGCCGAACCAGACGGCCAGAGGTTCATCTGGCTTTCCTGAGGCGGAATGGGATTCCACCAATCCAAAGCCCCTCAGCACTGCCCCTACAACCTTGGCGGCGATAAACACAGATATCGAAAAACCTGAGTTTTCCATTTTTCTCCAGCCGCCTGGCGGTTTACCACAGATACTTCCGATTGCTGACTGCCGCTTCGGGCAGGCTGGCATGTGGCTGAGGTTTTTCACGGTTCAAGACAACAATGGGCTGGTGCCCGGAGACGCTATGGCCAGCACCACCGGACCCGTTGCCGTTGGATATCAAATTATCCGAACCACCTTATTGGGTAGCACCGGTGCCAGCGCGGAGTATCGCTACCGACTCTACCGTAGCGTGGTGCGACCGAGTTCCGACATAGCAGCCAAGCGTGATCGCTCGGTTTCGCTTATTGGCTTCGACCTTGCCGACTCCAATCCCGACGATACCGGAGCTGATCCTGACTATTACAATAACCCGGCGATTGCCAATAATGATCCCACTGGCGCTACCGCCGACCCGGTTGAGCCTGGGGCCTTGCGTCGTCCTGACCGTGCCGCTTTGCTTGCGAATAACGTCATCGATTTTGGCGTTAGGTTTTATGCTGCCAACGGCAGTTTGATTTTCCCACGAGACAATCGCGACATGGGATTTGCCGCGACTTCTCGCGAGCCAAGTGACCTTCTTGAGTCCAGCCGTGGATTTCCAAACTTGGGATCGGGTGCAAATCGGGTTTGGAACAACATAGCTGGCGCAACGGGACGAACTTTTTGGGATGCGGGCGCTGCCCCGGCTGCGGTTGCCAATAATCAGATACCTCGCGTTGCCGAGCTGTTTGTCCGGGTAATCACCGACTCGGGCGCTCGTGAACTGGAGAGCTTTGAGCTAGGGCGGATTCAATCTTCACCAGGATTCAACGACGATCAGATGTGGTGGAAAATCGCCTTGGAAAACAGCCAGGTCTATACCCGGCGGGTCGAACTTCTTGCCGCTCCTAGGCTCTAAGGGCAATAGTGGCTATCACGATAAGATCTTTCGCCGTTATATTTTAACACTTTAGCAAATGCGTTCGTTTTCTAAAAACCCTCGTCGTGGTATCGCTTTGATTATCACCGTGGTGCTGCTCGCGTTCCTGCTTATCCTTGTCTTGGGCATGGTGAGCATGGTGAGGGTGGAGACCTCGATCGCGGGTAATGTCCAGAATCAGGCTGTGGCGCGTCAAAACGCGATCATGGGTCTTAATTTGGCCATCGGCCAGCTTCAGAAATTTGCCGGCCCCGACAGTTCGGTTACCGCTCGGAGTGACATCGACGACCGCTTGGCTGTAGATCAAAAGGTGCTTACCGGTGTCTGGTTACGGGCGAATACAACACCAACCCCGGATGCGTATTTGGTTAGTGACACTAGAATCAATGGCACAACCCCGGACGCAACGGTAGATGACCCAACCGCAGCTCCGGCGCCGGATGAAGTTATTTTAGTGGGGAGCAATTCTATCGGCACGGCTCCTGGTGCCAATGCTTTCCGCGTTGTTTTGCAGAAATCGGCCATAGAGGATGGCACCACGACGACTGGCCATTATGCTTACTGGGTTGGTGATGAAGGAATAAAGGCCTCTATCGCGCAGGGCATTCGAAATGCCGACATCACCTACGACGAGGCGCCTTTCG
>JAIXZQ010000135.1 GCA_027489475.1 Methylophilus sp. | reverse complement strand
GCTGTGAATCTCGCGTCTGTGCGCGGCCAAGGCGCTGCTCAGTTTGGTCGGCAAGTCCTGCTTGTCGGTGTTAGATAACACCACACCAAACTGCCAGACCCGTCTTAAGAAACGGTGTGAGCCTTCAACGCCGCTGTCAGACCATTCCAGGGTTTGCTCGGGCGGGGCGGCAAACATCATGAAAAAGCGTGCGGTGTCTGCGCCAAACTGTTCAATCAGCGATTGCGGGTCTACGCCGTTGCGCTTGGATTTGGACATGGTACCTATGCCCTGATAATCAACCGCTGAGCCGTCTTTGAGCAATTTGGCACCCATGACTTTGCCCTGCGCATCATGCGCTAGCGTCACTTCTTCGGGGGCAAAGTATTCAATGCCGCCTTTAGCCGTGCGGCGCGAAAAGATATGGTTGAGTACCATGCCTTGTGTCAGCAGGTTGGCAAATGGCTCGTCGTAATTGACCAGCCCCAAATCACGCATGACTTTGCTCCAAAAACGCGAGTAAAGCAGGTGCAAAATAGCGTGTTCAATGCCACCAATATACTGGTCTACTGGCATCCAATGGTTGGTTTGTGCATCGACCATGCTGTCGTTACTAAAGCCAGACGCATAGCGGGCGTAATACCAGCTCGAATCGACAAAAGTATCCATGGTATCGGTTTCGCGCTTGGCGGGTTTGCCACAGCGCGGGCAGCTACAATTCAAAAAGTCAGCCCGTTTGTTCAGCGGATTGCCTGCACCATCCGGCACGCAATCTTCTGGCAGTTTGACCGGTAACTGGTCGTCAGGTACCGGCACATCACCACAACTGTCGCAATGAATAATCGGAATTGGGCAGCCCCAATAGCGCTGACGCGAAATGCCCCAGTCACGCAAGCGCCAGTTGGTTTGCTTGCCGCCCAGACCTAAGGCTTCAAGGTCAGCTGCCACGGCATCGACCGCCGCCATGTAGTTCAGATCGTTATATTTGCCTGAGTGTATGCAGACGCCTTGCGTTTTATCGCCATACCAGTCTTGCCACGCGGACAAATCAAATGATTGACCGACCACACTAATGACTTGCTTAATCGGCAGCTGGTATTTCAGGGCAAAGCCAAAATCAC
This sequence comes from Methylophilus sp., assembly GCA_027489475.1. Lineage (GTDB taxonomy): Bacteria > Pseudomonadota > Gammaproteobacteria > Burkholderiales > Methylophilaceae > Methylophilus. The sequence continues at coordinate 1,627 of JAIXZQ010000135.1, read as the reverse complement.
GCTCATCGTGCGCAGGAACGGCCATCACGGCCCCTTCGCCATAGCTCATCAATACATAGTTGCCAACCCAGACCGGCACGGCTTCACCCGTCAGCGGATGGGTCACGGTGAGGCCAGTATCCATGCCTTCTTTTTCCATGGTCGCCATATCGGCTTCCATCACCGAGCCTTGTTTGCATTGTTCAATAAAGGCTTGCAGCTTGGGGTTGTCTTGAGCGGCATGCGTCGCCAGCGGATGCTCGGCAGCCACGGCGCAGAAAGTGACGCCCATGATGGTATCGGCACGGGTGGTAAACACCCAGAGTTTGCCATCGTCTATCAATTGACCAGCATGATTTTGAATGTCATGGGTAAAGGCAAAGCGCACGCCCACGCTCTTGCCTATCCAGTTGGCCTGCATGGTTTTGACCCGCTCAGGCCAGCCGGGGAGTTTATCCAAATCGTCTAGCAGTTGCTGGGCATAGCCAGTGATATTCAGGTAATAGCCAGGAATCTCTCGCTTTTCGACCACTGCGCCGGTGCGCCAGCCACGACCATCAATCACCTGCTCGTTAGCCAGCACGGTCTGATCTACTGGATCCCAGTTCACCACCTGGGTTTTTTTGTAGGCAATGCCTTTTTCCAGCATGCGCATAAATAGCCATTGGTTCCATTTGTAATAGTCTGGCTGGCAGGTTGCCAGCTCGCGTGACCAGTCGATGGCAAAACCCAATGATTTCAACTGCTTGCGCATATAAGCAATATTGTCATAGGTCCATTGCGAGGGAGGCACGTTGTTTTGAATCGCGGCATTTTCAGCCGGCAAGCCAAACGCATCCCAGCCCATCGGCTGCAATACGTTGTAGCCTTTCATGTGATGGTAGCGGCTGAGCACATCACCTATGGTGTAGTTACGCACATGCCCCATATGCAGTTTACCGCTGGGGTATGGAAACATGGACAAGCAGTAATACTTGGGTTTTGGGCTATCGGCTTCGGCGGCAAAACTCTGTTTCGCCTCCCAATGCTGTTGCGCCTGTTGTTCGACTTCTTTAAAGGGATACTGCGGCTGCATGTTTATTTAGACAAATAATGAAAACCTGATTATACCTTGAAGCGCTTGCCTAGGTGGCATCCTAACGGAGGGGATTAGGAGAGATGTGTCATCTGAAATACTGGGGCAAGGGGTATGCGTCAGAGGACGTTTGACGCTCATAAAAAACCCCGCATGGGGGCGGGGTTGATGTAGAAGCGGCATTTTTAATTCGAACACTGTGTTATTTCAATGCCGCAAAAATTGCTTCTTTAATTGTGTTCAGTTCACCCATGCCATTCACTTTGACGTATTTGGGCGCGCCGCCTTGGCCTGAGTTGGCCCAGTCGGAGTAGTAGCCAATCAGTTGTTCAGTTTGGTCGTGGTAGACCTGCAGGCGTTTTAACACAACTTCTTCTTTGTCGTCATCGCGTTGCACCAAGTCTTCGCCAGTCACATCGTCTTTGCCAGCTACTTTGGGTGGGTTAAACGTCACATGGTAGGTGCGACCAGAAGCGGGGTGGCTGCGACGGCCACTCATGCGCTCGACAATGGCGGCATCGGGCACATCAATTTCAACCACATAATCAATCGCTACGCCAGCATTTTTCATGG
>JAIXZQ010000081.1 GCA_027489475.1 Methylophilus sp. | reverse complement strand
GTACTACTTTGGGAGTTTGGATTACGCCACCGTGTTCCAGCGCGCCCCAGAGTTTGCACTCACCCAAATTAATTTATTGGGCAATTGTCAGTGGTCGCTGATGACGGTGACCTGTATTTTGCTGTTTATAGGTGCCATGGGTAAATCGGCGCAAGTGCCCTTGCATGTGTGGTTGCCAGATTCCATGGAAGGCCCGACCCCGATCTCGGCGCTGATTCACGCTGCAACCATGGTGACCGCCGGCATCTTTATGGTCGCCAGAATGTCACCGCTGTATGAATTGTCTACTACCGCGTTGTCTACAGTCATGATGATAGGCGCCATTACTGCCTTGTTTATGGGCTTTTTGGGCATTATCCAAAACGACATCAAACGCGTGGTGGCTTATTCCACGCTGTCGCAATTAGGCTATATGACAGTGGCGCTGGGAGCTTCTGCGTATTCAGTCGCCATCTTTCACTTGATGACCCACGCCTTCTTTAAAGCCTTGCTGTTCTTGGGCGCTGGCGCGGTAATTATGGGCATGCACCACGATCAGGATATTCGCAACATGGGTAACCTGAAAAAATACATGCCCATCACTTGGATTACCTCGCTCATTGGTTCGTTGGCATTGATAGGCACGCCGTTTTTTGCAGGCTTTTATTCAAAAGACAGCATCATCGAAGCAGTGGCCATGTCGCATATTCCTGGCAGTGGTTTTGCCTACTTTGCCGTGATGGCTGGGGTATTTGTGACAGCCTTTTATTCGTTCCGCCTGTATTTCTTGGTGTTTCATGGTCAAGAACAATGGCGGTTGGCCAAGCATGACGCACATGACCATGCCGAAGACGCGCACGCTTCAACAGCGCATGGCGATGATGCACACCATGACGATGCGCACCATCAAGCAGATGATGCGCATGATCACCACCATGGCTTAGGGCCGACGGACAACCCACATGAACCCGGTTGGGTGGTGACATTGCCGCTGGTGTTGTTGGCGATTCCCTCGTTGGTGATTGGTTATCTTGCGCTTGAACCCATGCTGTATGGCAGCTTCTTTAATGGCGTGATTTTCGTCAATGAGCAAGCACATCCAGCCATGGCGCACATGGCGCATCATTACCATCACTTGTTACATAGCCCAGCAGGGATGGCGCTGAATGGTTTCACCAGCTTGCCGTTCTTTTTGGCGGCCTCTGGCGTGGCTTTGTCATGGTTCTTCTATATGAAGCGCCCTGATATTCCTGCGGCCATTAAACAACGCTGCATCGTGCTGTATCAAATCCTCGAAAACAAATACGGGTTTGACAGCTTTAACGAGCGTTTTTTTGCCGGTGGCTCGCGTTGCCTAGGTAGCCTATTGTGGAAACATGGTGACATCACCTTGATCGATGGTGCCATGGTCAATGGTACCGCTAACACCATGGGTCGCATTGCCGCTAAATTGCGCAATGTGCAGTCTGGTTTAATCTATCACTACGCCTTTGCCATGATTATCGGCGTGTTTCTTCTCATGACTTTCTTTATCAAAATACACTAATGATGCATGCCGACCCTACAAGTATTTCCTGGTTAAGTCTGGCCATCTGGCTGCCGGTATTGTCTGGCGTGCTGGTATTGCTGCTGGGGGGAGACCACAAGGCCACCTTTACCCGCTGGCTGGCACTGGCAGGCAGTTTAATCAGCTTTTTGGTGACTGTGCCGCTTTATACATTGTTTGATGTGAAAGACGGCTTCTTCCAGTTTGAAGAGCTGTTGCCTTGGGTGCCTGCCTTCAATATGCACTATCACTTAGGCATTGATGGCTTTTCGATGCCCTTGGTGTTATTGACCAGTTTTACCACGGTATTGGTGGTGCTGGCCGGCTGGGAGGTCATCACCAAGCATGTGGCGCAATATATGGCGGCCTTCTTGATCATGAGCGGCATCATGGTGGGCGTGTTTACCGCGCTAGACGCCATTTTGTACTACGTGTTCTGGGAAGCCATGTTGATTCCGATGTTTTTGGTCATCGGTATCTGGGGTGGCCCTAACCGCGTGTATGCCACCATTAAATTCTTCTTATATACCTTGCTGGGTTCGTTGTTGATGCTGGTCGCGTTTATCTACCTGTATCACCAGACCGGCAGTTTTGAGTTGGCAGATTACTATCTGTTACCGCTCAGCATGCAGGCGCAAATTTATCTGTTTATCGCTTTCTTTATGGCGTTTGCCGTGAAGATTCCAATGTGGCCAGTACACACTTGGTTACCAGATGCACACGTTGAAGCGCCTACAGGCGGTTCGGTCGTGTTGGCGGCCATTGCATTGAAGCTAGGCGGCTATAGCTTCTTGCGTTTTGCCATGCCGATTGCGCCGGATGCGGCCCATTATTTTAGTGATGCCATGATTGCTTTGTCGTTGATTGCGGTGGTGTATATCGCGTTGGTGGCGCTGGTGCAAAAAGACATGAAGAAACTGATTGCCTATTCTTCTATCTCGCACATGGGCTTTGTCACATTAGGCTTTTTTGTCTTCAGTCAGTTGGCGCTTGAAGGCGCCATGGTGCAGATGATTTCACATGGATTTATTTCTTCAGCTATGTTCTTAAGCGTTGGGGTGTTATACGACCGCGTGCACAGTCGTGAGATTGCTGCTTACGGCGGTGTGGTGAATAAAATGCCGGTATTTGCCGCGTTTGCAGTGTTATTCGCCATGGCCAACAGTGGTCTGCCAGGCACCTCTGGGTTTGTCGGTGAGTTTATGGTCATTTTGGCTGCCGTGAAATATAACTTCTGGGTGGCATTCTTTGCCGCGACCACCTTGATTTTTGGCGCTGCCTACACCTTGTGGATGACCAAACGTGTGTTTTTCGGCAATGTGACGAATCATCATGTCGCTGAACTCAGTGATTTGAACACGCGTGAATTTTTGATTCTAGGCGTGTTAGCGGTGCTGGTCATTGGCTTTGGCGTTTATCCACAAGCGTTGACTGAAGTCATGCAAGCAACCAGTGTCGAGTTCCTTAAACACATGGCAATCTCTAAATTGCCGGTGACAGGCTATTAAGGCAGGAAATTAATAAAAATGGATACTATGCAATACGATTTGCTCGCCCTGTTGCCCGAATTGGTTGTGCTCAGCATGGCCATGTTCATTTTGCTGCTGGATTTATTCATTCTGCCGCAAAACCGTTTCATGATTTATGGCTTGAGCCAATTTACGCTGTTTGCTGCTGCGTTTTTTACCTTTAAAACCCATCATCCCACCGTTGGTTTTGCCTTCTCGCACATGTTTATTGATGACACCTTGTCTGATGTCATCAAGATGATGATGTATTTAGGCACCTCATTGATATTGGTGTATACCCGCAAGTATCTGCAAGACCGTCAGCTCTATCGTGGCGAATTTTATGCCATGGTATTGTTTGGTTTGTTGGGCATGATGATTATGGTGTCAGGTCACAACCTGCTGACCATTTACATCGGCCTAGAGCTGCTCTCATTGTGCTTATACTCCTTGGTTGCTTTTGACCGTGATAACCCTAAAGCCTCTGAATCTGCCATGAAGTATTTTGTGCTCGGTGCCTTGGCCTCTGGCATGTTGTTATATGGCATGAGTATGTTGTATGGCATGACAGGTAGCCTAGATGTGGGTGACATCGCAAATGGCATTACCCAGCATGCCAAGAGTCCAGTGCTGATTATGGGGCTGGTGTTT
>JAIXZQ010000089.1 GCA_027489475.1 Methylophilus sp. | reverse complement strand
TTTCCGTCACTTAGAGCCGCGAAAACCGATTTAAGCGGATATTGGTTGGCAATAGTGACGCGTAGGTGTGCGGTCTAGCCATGAGTCAACCCAAAGATGCCTATACAGACTGCCTCCACACAAAGCCATCTAAGTAAGGCGTCCAATCTCTTGTAATGCTTTTTCTAATGCCAATGCTGTGTTTAGCACCGCGGCATCCAGCGCTAAAAACGCTTCAATACGCCGCCGTAAAAGCTGGTAAGTCTGTTCAAAGCTGGCGGTGATTTCTGCTTCACTGCCAGTGGCTTTGGCCGGATCATCTACGCCCCAATGCGCACGTAAACCGCCGCCGAGATAGGCCGGGCAGGTTTCACCCGCTGCGCTGCTACATACCGTAATTACAATATTTGGCGTATGCGTCAGGCTATGCCATGACTTACTATGTAAGCCCTCCGTTGCAATCCCCTTGGCCTTCAGCAATGCCAAGCTGCGTGGATGCACTTCCCCCGTCGGATGACTGCCCGCACTGCTGGCGCGCATAGAGGCAGGCGCTAAATGGTTAAACGTGGCTTCAGCCAGGATGGAGCGGCAGGCATTGCCAGTACATAAAAATAAAATCTGCATATTATTTCCTGAGATACCAATGTTGACTACGATTCACAATGGCGACAATCGATAACATCACGGGGACCTCAATTAACACGCCCACCACCGTCGCAAGTGCGGCACCCGAATGCAAGCCAAATACGGCGATGGCGGTTGCCACCGCCAGTTCAAAAAAGTTTGAAGCGCCAATTAAGGCCGAAGGTCCAGCAACTTGGTGTGCCACATTGCATTGTTTATTCAGCCAATAGGCCAACAGTGCGTTGAAATACACCTGTATGAGGATGGGAATGGCGAGTAAGGCGATGACCAGTGGTTGCGCTAACAATTGCTTGCCTTGAAATGCAAATAACAAAGCCAGCGTAAGCAGCAACGCAAGGATGCTCAACGGGTGTAGTTGCTGCAAAACACGTTGATAGCAGGCCTCGCCACGTAATAGCAAATGTCGCCTGAGCCATTGACTCAATGCCAACGGCACGATAATAAACAGGAGTACCGATACGAGCAGCGTATTCCAAGGAATGTGGATGCTTGATAAGCCAAGCAGTAGGCCGACCAAGGGCGCAAATAGCACCAGCATAATGACGTCATTGAGTGCGACTTGCGTCAACGTGAAGGTCGGCTCACCCCGACAGAGGTTGCTCCAAACAAAGACCATGGCGGTGCAGGGGGCAGCCGCCAATAAAATCAGTCCCGCCACATAGCTGTCTATTTGATCTGCCGGTAGCCACTCCGCAAAACAATGGCGGATAAAAAACCAAGCCAACAGTGCCATCGAAAAGGGTTTCACCAGCCAGTTGATTGCCAAAGTGACGAGTATACCGTTTCGATGATGTGCAACTTCGCGCATGGCCGAAATCTCAACCTTGAGCAGCATGGGAATAATCATGACCCAAATCAGCACGGCCACAGGGATGTTCACGTTTGCCAGTTGCAGCGTTGCCAAGGTGGCAAAGGTCTCGGGGGCTGCTTGCCCAAGGGCAACCCCCACGACCATACAGACGATGACCCACAGGGTTAAATAGCGTTCAAACAAGGAGATGGAGGGCTGACTCATGACAGTGCTCCCATCATGGGGGTGCAGCCGACAACCTCAGTGCATTCACAACGCGTAGATTGGTCAGCGCAACAGTGTTCAGTCAAATAAGCGAGCAGTGCATTCATCATGGCATAGTCGGCAGAGTAGTAAATAAATCGGCTTAGCGGGCGGGCATGAACCAGTTTGGCCTGATTCAGCGCCTTGATATGAAAAGAAAGCGTACTGTTCGCCAAGGCGAGTTCGCTAGATAATTGACCGGCAGGCAGCCCCGCTTGTCCCGCTTGCACTAATCGGCGGTAGATCTGCAAACGGATGGGGTGGGCAATGGCGGCAAGTGCAGAAACAGCTTCTTCAGGGGTCATATTTCTATATTTCGATAAATGTAGAAATATAATACGCCAAAATCATCTGATGTATCAAGCCTAGAGTGTGGCGTAATCGCTATGCTCAGTGCTCATGTTCTGGAATAACGATGACTGTGGCAACAGCCTCATGGCATGCTTATTTAATGCGATACTTCATCAGGCACCAGCCAATATGTGAATCGCATCACCCATGGGGCGCCCCAATAAATGCAGGCAAACACCAGCGGCCAGCTGATACTCAGCGCGTCTATCCAGCGCAAAAAAAGTTGTGACCACGGCAACCCCGTGCGGCTCAACAACACCAGGCTCACAAGATTGACGCTGAGCAATGACATACATGTTGCAAATACCCATCGTCTGGTTTGCGCGCGTTGTTGCACAGACCCGCCTCTGGCAAGGCGTAAACTTGCCAGAGAGGTGAGAGTGCCTAACACAGCGTGTTTGATGCGGCTTACCATGGTAAGGCTTGTGATTCATGGAAATAGCCACCGCTTGGGCCATCAGCAGCCAAGGTGGCCAGTGTCACACTGGTTTTCCAACTGTCTGCCACTTCCATCGGAGCATGTGGTCCGCCCAATGCTGTTTTGACCCAGCCCGGATGTGCACTGTTGACCTTGATTGGGGTGTCTTTCAGCGCGTCCGCCAAATGGATGGTAAACATATTTAATGCAGATTTTGAAGCGTTGTAAGCCAACCCTTTAGCCGGCGCAATGGGGGAATCAGGGCTGCTGTGCAATGTTTGAGAGGCCAGAATGCTGGACAAGTTGACGATACGGCCCGCTGGCGCACGTTCTAGCAGAGGAATCAGCGCCTGCGTCAGTGCGACCACGGCAAAGAAATTCACTTCAAAGGTGGTTTTGAGCGTGTCTTGATCAACGCTCAAGGTATTGTTATTGCCTATCAAGGTCTCTTGCAGCATGCCAGCATTGTTAATCAATACGTCCAGACGTCCAAAACGCGTTTTGACGGCTTGTGCTACCGCCTGCGCTGAGTGTGGTTGTGACGCATCATAATGTACATAGTCTGCTTGATGGCCATGCGCTTTTATAGCCTCAATGGCTGCTTGTGCCTGTTGTGGATTACGCGCAGCAATCAGGATATGGTAGCCAAGACTAGCCAGTTGTTTTGCAGTTTCAAATCCAATGCCGCGATTACCGCCAGTGATTAAAGCGATAGGGGAGTGCGTGGTCATATGAGGCTCCTGTGAACAAAATTATTTAATTACCAAACGGTAAATAAATAGTAAATCAAGTGTTTGGCGGCTGTCAATAATTTATTTACCAATTGGTATATTAAATTCAGACCCTATTATGGAGGGATGCAGTTACGAAGTCTCAATAGCGTACAACATCAGTAGACAGCCATGATACGCAGGGCTTGCATCATGGAATGCAGCTTACGCTACATTGGTTTCATCAGAGGCATGCAATCACGCGGTCATCAGTGACAACAGGGTAAGTAGTGGATGCAGGTTTGAGGCCCCTTGACCAGACATGAGCGCATTGATTTATGCAGTGATCAAGGTTAAGCAGGTGATTTCTGAAGGCGAGCCAAAGCGGTTTGGTGGCCCCCAATAGCCTGTGCCTCGGCTGACATACACCCACAGGGTATGCAAGCGGTACAGGCCTGCAACAAAGGGTTGTTGCAGCGGCACTGCGTATTGCCAAGGCCAAAACTGACCGCCGTGGGTATGGCCCGATAACTGCAAATCAAAACCAGCGGCCTGTGCAGAATGCGCACTGCGGGGTTGGTGTGCTAATAATATCTTAGGCGCTTCGGCGGGCGCACCACGCACGGCAGCCATAGGGTCACTTTGATGGTCATCATAAAAATGGCCGGCCGTATAATCTGTCACGCCTGCGATAACCAGTGGTGCCAATTGATGCGTGATGACCACATGTTCATTGAGCAGTACCTTCACCCCAAGCCGTTCGAGTTCTTGTATCCAGGGCAGGGCGCCAGAATAATACTCATGATTGCCAGTGACAAAATAACTGCCATATCGGGATTGTAGATTCGCCAGCGGCGCGGTATGATGAGCAAGATCGTGTACGCGACCATCGACCAAATCACCGGTAATTGCAATCAAATCGGCCTCTAATGAATTAACCTGCTGCACAATACGTGACAAGTAGCCTTGCTTGATAGTGGGCCCAATATGGATATCCGTGAGTTGGACAATTTTAAAGCCGTGCAAGGCTGTGGGCAGCGTCTTTAATGGCACGCTAATATGCACTACCCGGGCGGTACGCCGCGCGCTGATAAAGCCGAGTATGCTGATGGTTAGCGTTGCGAGCAGAACTAGCATGGCCGATTGTTGTTCAAGCGCATGCTTATCCACAGATAACAGATACGTTGCCTGTAAGCCTGAGGCAGCCAAAAGCAGCACATCGCGCAGCAGCGTCAACACCAACATGGTTGAAAACACGCCCATCACCGTCATCGCGACCCAACTCAAGACATCACGCCAAGCGCTGTGCAACCCTGCACGCGCCATAAAAGCCAGCGGTTGAAGCAAGGCGGAGAGCGCCAGCACGAACCAGCTTAGCCATACAGCCAGGCGAGGCCAGTCTAATGGGCTGAGCAAACGCATGCCGATGTAGGCGTGCAACAAGCCGATCACAGAGGTGGCAATCAATAAAAAACGCATACGACGCATCACAGCTTCCAAAGTAGGGGAGTTACAAGACGATTTAAACCTGCCTTAAATTCAGAGCGGACTCTTTGCAAATAATTCAAGCCCGTCAGCACAGTGCAGCGTTTTAAAAGCCTAGTCAGCCAAACCATGCGCCAGAGGCGTCAAATGCTCTATACGTTTAACAGTCTGACGGCTGTGACCACTGATGCTGATAATGCTCAAATGCCTGTATGGCGCGGGTTGGTTGTAAGCGTGCATCTTGTAGGCATTTACGCCGCCATGCATCGAGCTGATCAAGATGTAAGTGCACATGCTCAGCATGCAAGGCTGGAAACTGCCCCGCCAGCACATGCGGTAAATCATGTAGCGCGACCGAGACCTGTGTTTGGTAATAGGCCAGCTTATGCACAAATTCATTATCGCGTTGACAATAGCGTTTGAGTAGCCAGTGCGGCAAACGAGACCAGCGTAAGGCCTGATCCGCCGTCGCGAGACGGCTGACCGCACGGTGGATGTCCGTTTTGGGCAGTGACCACACGCTGTGCAAACTCTCAACAATCTGCGCACGGTGTAAGCGCAACAAGCGACTCGGCGTTGGCAATGCAGGGTGCTGACAATACGCATCCATTGCCCATTCGGCAGCGGCATGGGTCAGCAGGCTGTCATGTCGCCACTTCGCCTCAAAAGTGGGGACAAAGTGTTGGTGCGCGACCACATCTGAAAGTAAATGGATGTTATAACCGATGCCCAAGGCAAGCTGTCGCGGCTGTTTGCTGTGTAGCAAGGCTTGGCCCAATCCCCAGCCATGGCTATGGGTAAAGTGACGAGACACCACCGCCAAATCGGGTAAACAAGCGCCTGCCAGTACCAAACTGGGGTAGCGTTGCACTGCGCTAATCCAAGCCAGCGGCAAGTTGGGCAGGCTGTGTAACCACTGTTGTGTATAAGCGACATGGCTGACTAAGCCCCATGCATGTGCTTCTAGCGGCAAGCCACAGAGTAGCAACATCATCAACAAAAGAGGACGATATCGAATCATGTGCCCATGCTGCGGGGGTGACATGACAGTGCCGTGACGTTGACATGACATGTTCGTGAAAGCTTTTCGTCACAAAATCATCATGCTAGCCACGTACTATGCACAGTGTTTAAAAAAAGGAGTGCGGGTTACCCGACCATGTCATGAAGATATTAATGATTTCTGACGTTTATTTTCCCAGAGTAAACGGCGTCTCAACCAGCATACGGACTTTTGCCAATAGCCTACGCGCGCTCGGTCACCACGTGCATCTGATTGCGCCGGCCTATCCAGCCTCGGGCTCCATGCCGGGTGAGGATGAATCATGGATAACGCGCATCCCTGCCCGCAAAATTGTCTTTGATCCAGAAGATTATTTGATGAAGTGGTCTGCGTTAATGGATACCCTGCGTGGTATGCAGCCAGGCGACTATGATTTGGTGCATATTCACACCCCGTTTGTGGCGCATTATGCGGGATTACAACTGGCCAAGCGTTTGCAAGTGCCGGTCGTTGAAACCTACCACACGTTTTTTGAAGATTATATGCATCACTATCTGCCGTGGGTGCCGCGTGCCACAGCAGTGGGTATCGCCCGTTGGGTGTCGCGTCGACAGTGCCAACAAGTGGATATGGTTGTCTCGCCGTCTGCACAGATGCAAGCGGTGTTACAACAATATGGTGTCACCACGCCGATTAGCGTCATCCCAACTGGGCTAGACGCCTCGCGTTTTGTGCCCGGTGATGGTCTAGCCTTCAGGCGGCAATATGGCATTGCACCGCAACGGCCTATGCTGCTGTTTGTCGGCCGTGTGGCGCACGAAAAGAATATCCAATTCTTGCTCGAGATGCTGTCATTGGTCATACAAGACCACCCGGATGTATTGCTGGTTATCACTGGCGAAGGCCCGGCCGAGGCCATGCTCAAAAAGTCTGCACGTGACAAAGGCCTACAGTCGCATGTCCTTTTTCTCGGCTATCTAGACCGCACACTGGGCCTCAATGCCGCCTATCAGGCCGCCGATATTTTTGTGTTCGCCTCTAAGAGCGAAACACAGGGCTTGGTTTTGC
>JAIXZQ010000318.1 GCA_027489475.1 Methylophilus sp. | reverse complement strand
GTATATCGTGCCGTTGTATGTGTTATTGCAAGCGCGTGCTCAGCCTGGCTATACCTCCCGGGTGATTGCAGCCAATAACGTTATGAATGCTTTTTTTATGGTGCTGTCTGCTGCATTTTCGTTGCTGGTTTTCAGCTGGGGGGCGAGCATTCCACAATTGTTTATGCTCACTGCTGCGCTCAATCTGCTGGTGGCGGCTTATCTTTGCCTCAGGCAACCAGAGTACTGGCACAGTATGCGCCGCTATGTGCATGAAAGACTGCACTAAGGCGGGAAACGCTGCTGCCAAGCTGAGATTGCCTGATTGCCGCCCATCACATGGGTGGCCTGATAGCACAGTCGTTGAGGTCTTTAAGCTAAACAGACCGCACATGCAAAAACGACCAACTGAACAATAAACGCTATAATTACGCTTCTTTGATAAATCCGTGATGCCTGCATGATATTTCGTATGCGCGGCGAATGCCGCCACGTTTCTCGCTGTTGGTCAGCTTGCCAGTGGGCAGGCCCTTATACGCCGTTGTTGGTGATGTTGCTCTCTGGATTGCTTTTGTTGTCACTTACCCGCCTCGGGCTGGTGGTTTGGAAATGGGAGCGGGTGCAGGCCACTGGTCAACAGGCGCAAATTTTGCTGCAAGGCATCCGTGTTGACGTCATCCAGCTTGGCTTGATTGCGCTGATTCCCCTCTTGCTTTCTCCCGTGTTAGCACTCAAACCGCTGTTTAGCGTCTGGCGTCGCTTTGTTGGGATGTGGGTGCTGATTGCGTTGGTTTGGCTGGTGTTTATGGAAGCAGCAACCCCAGGCTTTATACTGGAATACGATGTACGGCCTAACCGCATTTTTGTCGAATATCTCAAATATCCACATGAAGTATTTGGCATGCTGTGGCAGGGCTTTAAGCTAGAGCTGTTTTTTGGCTTGGCCATGACCTTGTTGGCAGTATTGGCGGTATGGCGTTTGTTGGCGCCTTGGCAGCAGGCGCAAGCCACATGGTCAGCAGGTAAACTCTGGCTTTGCTGGCCGCTGATCATGTTGTGTACATTGTTGGCGATACGCTCCACCTTGGGTCACCGTCCGGCTAACCCGGCACTGTTTGCCATCACGCAAGACAGCATGGTCAACAGCTTGATTCTCAACTCAGGCTACTCCGTGCTGTATGCCGCATACAGTTTGGGGCATGAAGCCAAATCTAGCAGTATGTACGGCAAGTTGCCTCGCGAAGAAATTTTTGCGCTGACCGGTGCCAAGCAGGCTGAGATTCCTACCTTGACCAGCCTGACCCCCAGCAATACCCCGGCGCAGCCGTATAACCTGGTGATTTTGCTGCAAGAAAGTTTAGGGGCAGGCTTTGTTGAATCGCTAGGCGGCAAGCCCGTCACCCCCAACCTTGAAAAACTCAAGGCTGAAGGCATTTGGTTTACCCAGCTCTACGCCACCGGCACCCGCTCAGTACGTGGCATAGAGGCGGTGGTCACCGGCTTTCAACCCACGCCAGCCGATAGCACGGTTAAGCTAGATCTCAGCCAGAAAAACTTTTTTACCTTGGCCGACTTGCTCAGCCGTTGCGGCTATATCACCGAGTTTATTTATGGCGGCGAATCACATTTTGATAATATGCGTGGCTTTTTCATGGGCAATGGTTTTCAGCAGATTATTGACCAGAAAGACTATGAGCAGCCAGTATTTGTCGGCAGTTGGGGCGCTTCAGACGAAGATTTACTAAACAAAACCCACGCACAATTATTAGCACACCATGCAAGTGGCAAACCGTTTTTTACCTTGGCCTTTAGCTCGTCAAATCATGCACCATTCGAGTTTCCTGATGGCCGCATTAGCTTGTATGAACAGCCCAAAGCCACCGATAACAATGCCGTGAAATATGCCGATTATGCGATAGGTGAATTTATTAAACAGGCCAAAGCCAGCCCATATTGGCAAAACACCGTGTTTTTGATTGTGGCTGACCACGATATTCGCGTGCGCGGAGAGTCATTGGTGCCGATTGAACATTTTCATATTCCCGGCCTGATTTTGGGTGGCCCGGTAAAGCCTAAAACCATAGACGTGATTGCCAGCCAGCTTGACCTGCCGGTCACCGTATTGTCGTTGATGGGCATTGCTGCTCAGCATCCTATGACCGGACACGACTTATCACAGATTCCCGCCGATTATCGTGGCCGCGCCATGATGCAATACAACGCAAACTATGGTTGGATGGAGCAGATTGGTGACAGCGCAGCAGACAACCACGTGGTCGTGTTGCGCGAAGGCAAGCCGCCTGCGTTTGGTCAGTATGATCCTAAACGCAAACAATTGCAGACCACGCCACCGCCTGCCGACGCGCCGCAACTTGCCAACCGCGCATTGGCCAATGCCTTATTGCCTGCCTTGCTCTACAAAGAGCAGCGCTACCATCTGCCGGAGTAATCCCCGCCCATGTCCTCGCAGCCCTCTATGCTGACACGCCAGGTCATTATTGATGGTCTGCGCTATCTGCTTGCGGGTCGACTTAACCTCAAGCAGGGACATCTGCCAGTGCGTGATCAACACTTACCTGAGGACTTTATCGGTATTTGTGTTGCAAGCAATGAAAATCCTGAGACCGATGACTATGTGCTTCATCAAATACATGCGCTGGGGGTAAAGCGCGTGAGGCTGGATATTGGTCAGGATGACATGTATCCACATCAATGCCGTTTTTTACAGCGCCTGTTACAAGCTGAGATTGCTGTGGATGTGCATCTGGTACAGCCCTTTATCGCCGCGCGAACCATGCAGCATGCGGCTAGTCAGCAGGCTTGGCAAACATTTGTTGAAGCGTTTTTAGCGCAATTTGGAACACGGATTCACAGCCTAGAAATTGGCAATACCATCAATCGTAAACGCTGGGCGGGCTATCAATGGCCAGGGTTTTTATGCGCCTGGGAAATTGCCTATCGGGCAGCGAGACAATATGGCATCAAGATTGTGGGACCTAATATCCAAGATTTTGAGCCTTTTTATAACATCAGTGCCTTCAGACAACTGGCTGCACGTAACATGTTGCCAGATGTGCACAGTAACAATCTCTTTGTTGAGCGGGTCATAGAGCCTGAGCAGCCAGATCACCGTATATTTAAATTTAGGTGGACACGCTGTTTGCGCTTTAACTTGATAAAAAAAGCGCGCCTATTACAAAAAATTGGGCAAGATGCAGGCATTCAAGCATTCATTTCGCCTGTGGCCTTTTGGGCCATTTACCGTATTCAACGTATTCTGCCCGATGGCCCACAGAAACAAGCAGACTATGTCACCCGTTACTTCACTTTGTTAGCTGCTTCAGGGGCATTAAGGCAGGCCAATTGGGGCGCCATGATTTGCCAGCGCGAAGGCGTGATTAATAATGGATTGCAAGACAAGCACTATCCGGCACTCGAGCGAGTGGCGTATTATCGGGCTGCCGATGGCGAAGTCAGTCAGTATTCCCCCAACCCTAGCTTTGCTGCGTTTAAACAGATTGCTTATTGGTTAAACGGCGCCCACTATCTCACCGCATGGGCAACTGGCAACGGGTTGGAGATACATGAGATTGCGCATCACGGCAAGCGGGTGCATATCGCGTGGACAATCAATGGCAGGTGTCAACGCTTGGACCAGCTTTACCGTGCCGAAGACCTAAGCACAGTGCAATGTTACGATCGCGATGGTGTCTTGAGACCGCTTCCAAAGTTGGTGACGGAGAAGCCAGTATTTTTAATCTGGCCAGAACACGTTGATATCGCTTTTAATTCATCCGCTGCTTCTTTAAGCCCGGTGCGCATTCATGCGCATGTGTCAGACAGGGAGTATTTCCCAATTCATCATGGGTCATGGCAGGGCATGGTTTTGGCGCACTCGGCGGATGAAGCGCAGTCTTTATTTCAGGCATGGCACCCTGATAAGTTAGAGGCGCCCGATAAGGCCATGGCGTTACGCCATGCCAGAAATGTGATTTGGTCTGTGCCTGATCCAAGAGATCCGCAGTCACAGGTTACCGTGAAACAACCTGTTCGCATGCATCTGCATAAGCAGCTGCTAGACCAGTACAAACCCTCAAAAGCACTGCGCAGTTGGAATGGTGCAATGGAATTGATGCGACGAGGCATTGAGACTGCGCAACCTGTAGCTTATTTTGAACGCAAGGGCGATCGCAGTCTGCTTCAAAACTTTTATTTTTGTGCATTTGTGAAGCACGACTTTACGATTGCGCAGCCTTGGCAAGCCTTTAATCAAGGGGCAGACAGTTACGCGGGATATATGAAAGCCAGTGTATTTGACGCATTCGCCCGCTTTTGTCATCGTATGCACGCCTCCGGTATTTATTTTCGTGATTTTTCAGCGGGGAATATTCTAGTCACAATCAAAGACCATCAACTCGCTTTTTCTCTGATTGATACCGCCCGTCTTCGCACCTTTCCACTCAGTACACCAATCCGTTTTAGGCTCGCTGATTTAGCGCGTGCATTGAATAAACTTAATTGGCCAGATAGAAAACGCTTTTTACAACAGTATCTCGCCATGTCAGGCATGCCAATAAACGCATACCTGCTGCTACCGTTTTACCTCTATGACGCAAAAGTGGCATGCAAG
>JAIXZQ010000274.1 GCA_027489475.1 Methylophilus sp. | reverse complement strand
GTCGTCAGCGGGCGCACAAACCTTAGGCAAAATTGCTGCGACTTTGGCATATGGTGAAGGCTTGCAAGCCCACGCCCGAAGCGCCGAATATCGTCTCAAATAACGGCCGGCTCTGAGTCAATACTGGAGCGCACTTGTTCACCGTCTCACCCCGTATGTGCCCGGCGAGCAACCTAAACTGCACAATCTGATTAAGCTCAATACCAACGAAAACCCCTACGGCCCCAGTCCAGCGGTGTTGGCTGCCCTTCAAGCTGAGGCCGCAGACAGTTTGCGCTTATATCCAGACCCTGACTCCAGTCGGCTAAAAGCGGCGATTGCCGATTACCATGGCTTGCAAGCCAATCAAGTGTTTGTCGGCAATGGCTCGGATGAAGTGTTGGCGCATGTGTTTCAAGCCTTGCTTAAACATGACTTGCCTTTGCTGTTTCCAGATATTAGCTACAGCTTTTATCCGGTGTATTGTGGTTTATACGGGATTGATTATCAGACCGTGCCGCTGAATGATCAGTTTGAGATTGTGATTGACGATTATCTGCGTCCCAATGGCGGCATTATCTTCCCTAATCCCAACGCGCCAACCGGCATTCCTTTGCCGCTGAGTGCCATTGAGCGTCTATTGCAAGCCAATCACCAGTCAGTGGTGGTGGTCGATGAGGCTTATGTCGATTTTGGCACCGAGTCAGCCGTGTCCCTGATTCATCGTTATCCAAACTTGCTGGTGACGCACACCTATTCTAAGGCACGGTCATTGGCCGGCTTGCGGGTAGGCTACGCGCTCGGCGATGCGGCATTGATTGAAGCGTTGGTGCGGGTCAAAGACAGTTTTAATTCTTATCCGATTGATCGTTTTGCGGAGGCAGGCGCCATTGCTGCTTTGCAAGATGAAGCCTATTTTCAGCATACGCGGGCGCAAGTTATGGCCTCACGTAGCGCATTGGTTGCTGAATTGACGCAGTTAGGCTTTGAAGTGCTGCCTTCAGGGGCGAACTTCATTTTTGCGCGACATCCTGAGTATGACGGAGAGCAGTTAGCACAAGGCCTACGTGAACAGGCAGTCATTGTGCGACATTTTAAAAAACCCACGCGGATTGCGTCCTTTTTACGCATCACCATCGGTAAGCCAGAAGCGCATACCGCGCTGATTGCGGCCTTACGCACCTTAATCAAGGCGACCAGGACCTAAAACTCACACATCTGCCTGTAAGTCCCTGAGATTAGTCGATAAAAGACTTGATTAGGGACTAAAAATATCGCCGCAATGATTGTCATTTAGGTGGAAATGCGGTTATGATGCACCCTATTGTACATAAATGTGCAGTGAGGGTTGCGTTTGCATAATTGCTGCGCATTGATTCATTGGATTTTAAAATAGAGCAAACTCGGAGGAAGAAAACATGGCACAAACCCAGATGGCATTAGACTCATTGGATTTTGACGCGACAATCGCTTTGGCAGCCAAAGTAGCACCGCACGTCGACATCCTAGAAATCGGTACCCCATGCATTAAGCATAACGGTATCGAACTGTTGAAAGCCCTGCGCGCTAAGTTCCCAAACAATAAAATCTTGGTTGACCTGAAAACCATGGATGCTGGTTTCTACGAAGCTGAGCCATTCTACAAAGCAGGTGCAGACATTTGTACCGTATTGGGTACAGCTGATATCGGTACCATCAAAGGTGTAATTGATGCCGCCAACAAATACGGTAAAGAAGCACAAATCGACTTGATCAATGTAAAAGACAAAAAAGCCCGCACCCTGGAAGTGGTCAAATTGGGCGCACATATCATTGGTGTGCACACTGGTTTGGATCAACAAGCTGCTGGTCAAACCCCATTTGCTGACTTAGGCTTGGTTTCAGGTCTGAAAACAGGCGCTAAAGTGTCAGTCGCTGGTGGCGTAAAAGCTGCAACTACTAAACAAGTGGTCGACGCTGGTGCGGATATCGTGGTTGCTGGTGCCGCTATCTACGGTGCCGCTGATCCAGCTGCTGCTGCCTCTGAAATCACCAAAATCGCCCATGGCGCGGGTGCGGGTGCTAAAGGCGGTAACAAATTGCTGCCTTGGATTATTGCCGCAGTTGCTGCTGTGTTGGTTTTCTCACTGTTGGGTAAAAAATCTGAAGAAGCTGCGCCTGCAGAAGCCCCAGCCGCTGAGCAAGCTGCACCAGCCGAAGCTGCGCCAGCCGCTGAAGCCGCGCCAGCTGCCGAAGCTGCTCCTGCTGAAGCTGCGCCAGCCGAAGCTGCTCCAGCTGCAGAAGTAAAATAATCAACTGCTGATTGATTGCTAGTTGAATAAAAGGCAGCCCTTGAGGGCTGCTTTTTTATTTTTGACGGTTTTACTGAAGCTTTTCCAATTTAAAGTGCCGTTTTTGCCAGTCAGCCAATAGATGCTGTAAAATGCGTAGCATTATTGCAACGCATGTTTAAGTGCCTCCCCCTTTATGTCACGTCAAGCTGAAGTCACTAGAAATACCCTCGAAACCCAAATTACGGTCGCCATCAATTTGGATGGCAGCGGACAATCTGACTTGCACAGTGGTTTGGGTTTTCTTGATCACATGTTGGATCAGATTGCGCGTCACGGCATGATTGATCTTAAAGTCCATGCGCAGGGCGATTTGCATATTGATGCACACCACACCGTTGAAGATATCGGTATCACCTTGGGCCAAGCGTTTATCAAAGCCTTAGGCGATAAAAAAGGTCTGACGCGTTATGGGCACAGCTATGTGCCGCTAGACGAGGCGTTGAGTCGCGTTGCGCTGGATTTGTCTGGCCGCCCGGGCTTGGAGTTTGACTGTACCTTTACGCGTGCCATGATAGGTGCTTTTGATGTGGATTTGATTCATGAGTTTTTTCAGGGATTTGTGAATCATGCATTAGTCACGTTGCATATTGATAATCTCAAAGGCAATAACGCGCACCATCAGGCTGAAACCATCTTCAAAGCGTTTGGGCGGGCATTGCGCATGGCCGCCACCCCAGACCCACGCATGGCTGGCATGATGCCATCCACCAAAGGGGCGCTATAAGCCATCACCGCTATGAGCCGTTTGCAAGTCGCCATTGTCGATTATGGCATGGGAAATTTAAGGTCGGTTGCCAATGCTTTTCAAGCTGTGGCACCCGGGCTCAACGTTGAAGTGACCAGTGATGCCAGCCGCATTGCTGCCGCTGAACGTGTGGTGTTTCCTGGGCAGGGTGCGATGCCAGACTGCATCCGAGAACTGGATGCACGAGGTCTGCGGCAAGTAGTGGTTGAAGCCACGCAAAACAAACCGTTTCTGGGGATTTGTATTGGTCTGCAAATGCTGTTTGACCACTCAGAAGAAGGGAATGTCGCAGGTTTGGGCGTATTCGCTGGCGAAGTTAAACGCTTTCCGGTGAGCAGTATGGTTGATCTGGATGGACACAAACTTAAAGTGCCGCATATGGGGTGGAGTCAGGTGAAACAGACCCAAGCGCATCCCTTATGGGCGCAGATTGAAGATCAGGCGCGGTTTTATTATGTCCATAGCTATTATGTACAACCGCAAGATGCGACCTTAACTGCGGCGACCACCGCCTATCCTTTTGAGTTTACGGGGGCGATTGCGCGAGACAATGTGTTTGCGGTGCAATTTCATCCAGAAAAGAGCGCCGCAGCTGGCTTGCAACTTTTACGCAATTTTGTACACTGGCAACCATAAAGTGTCACCGCTTGCGCAGTCGTTTTTAGTTATTTATCTAGTGTAAACAACATGTTAATTATTCCAGCAATTGATTTGAAAGATGGCCATTGTGTACGTTTAAAACAAGGCCTGATGGAAGAGTCCACCGTATTTTCTGAAGATCCCGGCGCAATGGCCAGACATTGGGTTGATCAAGGCGGCAAACGGTTGCACTTGGTGGATTTAAATGGCGCATTTGCTGGTAAGCCCATCAATGAAGCCGCCATTAAATCCATCGTAGCCGCAGTGGGTGGCGATATTCCGATTCAGCTTGGCGGCGGTATCCGCGATTTAGACACCATAGAACGCTATCTGGATGATGGCATCAGCTATGTGATTATCGGCACGGCTGCAGTCAAAAACCCAGGCTTTTTGCATGAAGCCTGCTATGCCTTCCCTGGTCAAATCATGGTTGGCCTAGATGCAAAAGACGGTAAGGTCGCTGTCGATGGCTGGTCTAAATTAACCGGCCATGATGTCATCGATTTAGCGAAAAAATTTGAAGACTACGGCGTTGAAAGTATTGTCTATACCGATATTGGGCGTGATGGCATGTTGACTGGCGTGAATATCGAAGCCACCGTGGCTTTGGCGCAAGCGTTAACCATTCCAGTGATTGCCAGTGGCGGCGTGACTAATTTAGAAGACGTACGCAAGCTGTGTGCGGTTCAGTCTGAGGGCATTATGGGCACCATCACCGGTAGAGCGATTTACGAAGGCACCCTCAACTTTGCCGCTGCACAGCAATTGGCAGACGAGTTGTCGGCATAATGGGCTGTGCCAAGCGGATTATCCCTTGCCTGGATGTGACCGATGGTCGTGTCGTCAAAGGTGTTAATTTTCTGTCGCTACGTGATGCAGGTGATCCCGTCGAAATCGCCCAGCGCTATAACGAACAAGGTGCTGATGAGCTGACGTTTTTGGATATCACCGCCAGTTCAGACAACCGCGATCTGATATTACACATCATAGAACGGGTGGCTGAGCAGGTATTTATTCCACTCACCGTGGGCGGTGGCGTACGTAAAGTAGAAGATGTGCGCCGTTTATTGAATGCAGGCGCCGACAAGGTCAGTATCAACACCACAGCAGTCTTGCACCCTGATGTGGTTGAAGATGCCGCCAGTCGTTTTGGCTCGCAGTGTATCGTCGTCGCCATTGATGCGAAAAAAGTCGATAATCAACCGTTTGAGTGGGAAGTCTTTACCCATGGCGGACGCAATGCTACCGGCCTTGACGCGGTGAAGTGGGCGCAAAAAATGGTCAGTTTGGGGGCGGGTGAATTACTGGTCACCAGCATGGACAGAGATGGCACCAAAATCGGCTTTAACAACCCACTCAACAAAGCCATCAGCGATGCAGTGGACGTACCTTTGATTGCTTCCGGCGGTGTAGGTACGCTGCAACATCTGGTAGAGGGCGTGACCTTGGGTGGCGCAGATGCCGTGCTGGCCGCCAGTATTTTTCACTATGGCGAATACACAGTGCAGCAGGCCAAAGCCTATATGGCGCAACATGGGATAGAAGTCCGATGAACTGGTTAGATCAAATCGCTTGGACCGCTGACGGCTTAGTGCCAGTCATCGCTCAAGAAAAAGGCAGTGGCCAGATCTTGATGTTTGCTTGGATGAACCGAGAAGCGCTGGCCGTGACCCAAGAGACCGGGCAAGCCGTTTATTATTCGCGTTCACGTCACAAACTGTGGCGCAAAGGCGAAGAGTCCGGTCACAGCCAAATCGTGCATGAGATTCGATTAGATTGCGATAATGATGTGTTGCTACTCACGGTCGAACAGCGCGGCGGCATCGCCTGCCATACGGGTAGACACCATTGTTTTTTTCAGCAGTTACAAGGCCAGACATGGGTGACTGTAGACCCCGTCATTAAAGACCCTAAAGCCATTTATCATGAGTGAGGTCATCGCATGAGTGAGGATGTATTAAGCCGGTTGACCGCACTGTTGGAGGCCCGCAAACAAGCCGACCCCAGTAGTTCATACGTGGCTAAACTTTATGCAAAAGGCATAGACACCATTCTGAAAAAAGTGGGTGAAGAAGCGGCTGAAACCATTATTGCGGCCAAAGGCAATGACCCGCAAGCTTTGGTGTATGAAACAGCAGACCTGTGGTTTCATACCATGGTCATGCTCAGTCATGCCGGCCTCAGTGCGCAGGATGTATTAAATGAACTGGCACGCCGAGAGGGCTTGTCAGGTATTGAAGAGAAAGCGAGTAGACCTGCATGAGTGCAGACTGTATTTTTTGTAAAATCGTCGCAGGTGACATTCCTGCGAAGCGCTTGTATGAAGATGACGCACTCATCGCTTTTCATGACATTCGGCCACAAGCCAAAGTGCATTTTTTAATCGTGCCCAAGGCGCATATCGAAACGCTAAAAACGTGTACAGTCAGCCACACCGAATTATTAGGGCGTATGCTGTTGTTAGCGCCCAAGTTGGCCGCAGAACAGGGCTTGTTTGGCTTTAAAACCGTGATGCACGTTGAACGTGAAGGCGGGCAAGAAGTCTTTCATATTCATTTACATGTATTGGGTGGCGGCCCCGTCGCTTAATTACCCGCTAGCAAGCGAGTCCGCAATCACACCCTCTTAGGGAGGCGGTCGCTCATTAAGGAGAGCATTATGGGTTCATTCAGTTTATGGCACTGGCTAATCGTCTTGTTGATTGTGGTGTTGGTTTTTGGCACCAAAAAATTGCGTAACATCGGTGGCGATGTGGGAGGGGCGGTCAATGAGTTTAAAAAAGCCATGAATGAAGGCAAGGCTGACCCGGCAGATCGCAAGCCTGAGCAACTGTCGGATAAACAATAAGTTTTAGCTGTGTTTGATATCTCTTTTTCAGAGTTATTAGTGGTGGCGCTGGTGGCCTTGGTGGTCATTGGCCCAGAAAAGTTGCCCAAAGTCGCCCGCACTGCGGGCGCTTTTTTTGGCCGCTTGCAACGCTTTGCCATGCAGGTGAAAGAAGAAGTGAATCGAGAATCTCGCTTTGCTGAACTGCAAAAATTGCAAGAAGAAGTGAAAACCAGTTTGCAACATGAGGTAGATGCCGTGAGTCACAGCATCCTGCCTCACGCATCGCCAGCAGCGCATCCGCGGGACGATGTCGCCTTGCCCGCGGATCAGCAGATAAGCAAACCAGCACGTAAGCGCACAGCCTCTGCCACAAAACGTGTTGCCAAGCCCCAGCCGTATTCAGACACAGCTACCACCTCTAGCGACGATGCATTGCAAGTCAGTGCTGACTCGCAAGCAGACTTGTTTGCTTTGGAGACAGCCACACCAAGCCCGCGGTCTCAATCACCTCAGCCACGTGCAAAACGCGTCACGGCGATTGCGCCCGAAGCTGAGCCACCGCAAGCCAGTCCGACCCGTGCACGCAAGACCAAAGCCAGCAAGACCGAAGCCAGCAAGATGAGCCCAAGCCCGGCCAAACCGCTCAAAGCAGTCAAGTCCACTGCTACCGTGCAAGCATCCACCTCCAATGGCGCGGACACAGCAGAAAGTCCCCCTGAATAATGGGTGCAGCTGCTCTCAACCGCCATGATTAACCTCTGCATGGCACGCAAGCCCCGCATGATATCGACTCGATGCTGACCATGACGCCCACTGAAAATCTGATTTCACACCTGCTAGAACTGCGTACCCGCCTGATACGAGCAGTGCTGGGCTGGTTGCTGTTATTTGTTGCCCTGTTTCCGTTTGCTGATCGCATATATACGCTGTTGGCAGCCCCATTGCTCGCCAAATTGCCAGCAGGTGGTCAGATGATTGCCACCGCAGTCACTACGCCGTTTTTTGTGCCAATGAAAGTCACGATGCTCACGGCCTTTTTATTGGCGCTGCCTTGGATGTTGTATCAATGCTGGGCATTTGTTTCACCAGGGCTTTACGCCCATGAAAAGCGGCTGTTGCGTCCCTTGCTGGTCTCGGCAGTCGGCTTGTTTTTTGTCGGCATGGCATTTGCCTATTTTGTTGTGTTTCCTGTGGTGTTTGGTTTTTTGGTAGGCAGCGCTCCGGCAGGTGTGGCTGTGATGACGGATATCGCAGAATATCTAGACTTTGTCATTGGCTTATTTGTGGCGTTTGGCTGTGCGTTTGAGGTGCCGGTTGCGGTGGTGCTGCTGGCATTAATGGGTTGGGTGACCTTGCCACAACTCACCGAGGCGCGCAGCTATGTGATTGTCGGCGCTTTTGTGCTGGGCGCCATATTTACCCCGCCGGATGTGATTTCACAATGTATGCTGGCCGTGCCTTTGTGGCTGTTGTATGAGCTCGGTCTGTTAGTCGTGCGCTGGTTACCAAAGCGGCCGCTAGAACCCAGTTAACTCGGCGTCAACGCGTGACAGGGAGTGGCAACACTTCTCAAGCCTAAATGCGGTTTGTGACAAGTGGCCTGTCTAACGCTGGGTGCCAATCTGCAAACAAAAAAGCCACGCAGCATCCTTGTCTTTATTGATCGTGGACGTGAATGGTCGTGACGACTATGTCCTAACGAGCTCGCGCAATGGTGACGCAGGGCCACTCGAATAGTATTTGCAATTGACTCAGCGATGGTAAAACCTGCGCTGTGCACCCTTGCCCGCGTCTAGACGCAAGCAGGCATTCATAGAGCCTGCCAAGGATAATTCGCACGCAGAATACACCCCATGCTGGTTGAGGCGATTTGCTTGAACCCT
>JAIXZQ010000377.1 GCA_027489475.1 Methylophilus sp. | reverse complement strand
TTGGGCCTTATACCACCATAGGCGCCGGCGTACGCATCGATGCCGGCACGCGCATCGCTGGCCATGTGGTAATTGAAGGGCCTACGACCATAGGCAAACATAACGAGATATTTCAGTACTCGTCGCTGGGCGCCAAGCCACAAGACAAAAAATACAAAGACGAGCCCACGTTGTTAGAGATTGCTGACCACAACACCATCCGTGAATTTTGTACCTTTAACCGCGGTACCGTGCAAGACAAAGGCACCACCAAGATTGGCGACCATAACTGGATTATGGCTTACGTGCATATCGCGCATGACTGTATCGTCGGCAACCACACCATTATGGCGAATAACTCCTCTTTGGCTGGCCATGTCACCATCTACGACCATGCCATTTTGGGTGGCTTTACGCTGGTGCATCAGTTCTGTCAGATTGGTGAACACATTATCACGGCCGTGGGGTCGGTGGTGTTTAAAGATATTCCGCCCTATGTAACTGCGGCAGGCTATGACGCACAACCGCATGGCATCAATGCCGAAGGCTTGAAGCGTCGCGGTTTTAGTGCCGAGACCATACAACAGATTAAGCGCGCCTATAAAGTTCTGTATCGTCAGGGCTTGTCGCTCGAAGAGGCCAAAGTCGCGTTGGCCGAGATGGCAGTCACCTGCCCAGAGATAGGCCTGATGACCCGTTTTCTCGCGCAAACCACGCGCGGTATTGTCCGTTAAAGCGATTAACGTGATGGCAAAGATTGCAGTGGTGGCAGGAGAGGCCTCCGGTGACCTGCTGGGTTACCACCTGATTCAAGCACTCAAACAACAGGACCCAACGCTAGAGATTTTTGGCATTGCCGGACCCAAGATGATGAGGTTGGGTGCACGCTCCTTGTTTCCCATAGAACGTTTATCCGTGCGTGGTTATCTTGAGGTGTTAACCCATCTACGCGGATTGCTCAAACTGCGTAAACAGTTGTATCAAGAGATTTTACGACAGCAACCAGACGTTTTTATTGGCATCGATGCGCCGGATTTCAATTTTTGGCTAGAGCGTAAACTCAAGGCCAAAGGGATTCCGACCATCCATTATGTCAGCCCTTCTATTTGGGCTTGGCGGGCGAATCGCATACATTCGATTAAGCGCGCAGTGTCGCATATGCTGGCGCTGTTTCCATTTGAGCCGCCTTTGTATCAACAAGTCGGGGTGCCGGTCACCTATATTGGGCATCCGCTGGCCGATGCCTTGCCGATAGAGCCCGATATGGCGCTGGCGCGCGAAACCCTCAAGTTGAAACCGCAGCCCACCATCATTGCGCTGCTGCCCGGTAGCCGACAATCAGAAGTGCAATACCATGCGAAGCTCATGCTAGACACGGCGGTTCAGTTTGACCGCCTGATGCGTGAGAATGGCCAGCAGGTGCAATTTTTGGTGCCTTTGGTGACGCGTGAGACGCGCGATTTGTTTACCCGCGCTTGGCATGAGTTGCTGACGTTGACACCAGACACCCCTGTACAGATACAGATCATGTTTGGCCATGCCCATGAAGCGATGACCGCTGCAGATGCGGTATTGGTGGCTTCTGGCACGGCCACTTTAGAGGCGGCATTGTTGAAAAAGCCTATGGTCATCACCTACAAAATGTCATCTTTGAGCTGGCAATTGTTAAAACGACTACGTCTGCAGCCCTACGTCGGTCTACCCAATATTCTGGCTGGTCAAAGCCTAGTACCAGAACTGCTTCAGGATGCCGCAACCCCAGACACCTTAGCGCAAACCTTGTATAACGTGTTAGCAGATAAACAAGGGCTGGTCCGCTTGCAAGAAAAATACCGTCAAATCCATCTGCAGCTCAAGCAAAACAGTGCGCAAAAAGCCGCCGCTGTGGTGGCACAGTTTCTAAAGGCCTCAGTGTAAACATGCGAGCGGCGTCAGACACATGGTCCTCAGCACCCCTGATCTGTGGCATTGATGAAGCCGGTCGAGGCCCATTAGCCGGGGCGGTGTATGCGGCTGCGGTAATTTTGCATCCTGCACGCCCGATTGCAGGCTTGGCCGACTCGAAGAAACTGTCTGAAGCCAAACGCGATGCGCTCGCCCTCATCATTAAAAGCCAAGCGCTGGCATGGGGCATTGCCAGTGTCAGTGCACAAGAAATCGATGAGATGAATATCTTGCAAGCTAGCCTGCTCGCCATGCAGCGCGCCTATGCTGCATTGGCGCAACAATTTCAGGTGCAAGCCAGCTTGATACAAGTGGATGGCAATCGCTGCCCCGAGTTTGCATTGCCTTGTGAGGCCATCGTTAAAGGTGATAGCAAAGTTGCGGCGATTTCTGCAGCCTCAATTTTAGCCAAGACCGCGCGAGACGCTTCGCTGTATGCGCTCGATCAACGCTATCCACAGTATGGGTTTGCCCAGCACAAAGGCTACCCCACCGCATTGCATCTTGAGCGCTTGGCTTTGCATGGCTTGACGCCAGAACACCGCCGCAGCTATGGCCCGGTGAAAAAACTGTGTCAGAGCTTGGCAGACAATCCACAGGCCTCAACCTGATTGGGCGATACACGCTGAGTCTTAGCGCCATCAGGGTCTTTTTTTAGGCTATCGTAGCCAAAAAAAACCGCTCAACATGAGCGCTTTTTTTGTATGCCTGCTGAGAAGTAATTGCAGGCGTGTCTGAGGCTTACTCAACCAGCAGGGCAGTCTTACCGGCTTTGCCATTCATCTCGTCAGCATTCGGCAGCGGTTCTTTACGGGCGGTAATGGTCGGCCATACTTGTGCTAAGCGGGCATTGAGGGCGATAAAGTGCTGCTGATCAGCGG
>JAIXZQ010000027.1 GCA_027489475.1 Methylophilus sp. | reverse complement strand
CATGGGCTTTGGCGCGGCCAAAACCTACGACCTCGAAGTCTGGTTGCCGGCACAAAATACCTATCGCGAGATTTCGTCTGTGTCTAACTGCGAAGCCTTCCAGGCGCGACGCTTGCAGGCGCGTTTCCGTAATGCCAATGGCAAACCGGAGCTATTGCATACCTTGAATGGCTCTGGCTTGGCCGTGGGGAGGACGTTGGTGGCTGTGCTAGAGAACAATCAGCAGGCGGATGGCAGTGTCAGCATCCCGGCCGTGTTACAGCCATATATGGGTGGAAAAACCTCGCTCAGCCTGTAAGTCAGAGATGCATTGAAAAAAGCGCCATACCCATATGGGTTGGCGCTTTTTTTGCCATGTTTGACCTGCTTAACCATCGCGTTGGGCGGCTGCGATAGTGAGTGATGGTGGTCTAAAAAAGGCTTGTTGCGTCAACGCATGCGGCGCACTCGTTTGCGCAGGCGGTCCGAGCAGCCAGGGCAGGGGCAGACTGGCAATGCGATAGGGGTCAACGCCGGGATCATAGCTCGGAAAATAGCGTTGCATAATCTGATAATAGCTACGCACCAGCTCGGTATAAATAATCGGTGCGCCGCAACTGCAGTAGCCGTGCTTGGTGCTGCTGTAATAGTGCGGGTCATTCAGTAGCATATAGCCGCGTTTTACATCAGCCCAACTGTCCGGGTTGAGGCCGAGTTTTTGTGCCAAGATTCGGGCGTCCTCCAAGTGACCAACGCCGTTGTTATAGGCTGCTAAGGTCATAAAGGTACGGTCGGGTTCGGGGATGCGGCTGGGGATGCGGTCTTTCATCCACAGCAAAAACTTGGCCCCCGCCATCACGCTTTGTTTGGGGTCTAGGCGGTCGGTCACATTCATCATATTGGCTGTTTGTTCGGTCAGCATCATTAACCCGCGCACATTGGTGGGCGAGGTACTAAAGTTATCCCAATGCGATTCTTGATAACTGAGCGCCGCCAGCAAGCGCCAGTCAATGTCGGTGATTTCTTGTGCGTTTTTAAACAGGCGCACATAGCGTGGTAACAGCGTTTGTGATTTGCTTAAAAACGTCGTCACATCTACTGGCTTGAGGCGTTTGGTATGGCCGTGATAACGATCGAGCAGATTGCGCAAAGTGCCGTCTTTTTCTATCTGCTTAAAAAATGCCTGTATCTGTTTAAGATGTTTTTCACCATGTAACTTGTTTACCGCCCAAGCAATTTTGTCTGCCGGGCCCAACATCATGCCTGCATCTAATTGTGGGTAGTTATATTGCATGATGGCCAGCAAATGGTTATCCGCCACAGTAAAGTCTATCTCATGGTGCGCCACCGCTTCTATCAGTTGTTCAGAGCTTAAGCTATCCGTCTCCCGCCAGATGAGTGCAGGGGTGTGCGTTTGCAGTTCGCGCATACGCTCGACAAAACTGGTGCCTTTGGGCAACACAATGCGTTTATCAAGCAATGCGCCGACATTGGTGGGTTCGGCGTTGCGGTCGCGGTTATACACCAGCATAGACTGCACTTGATTAAACGGCGGGCCAAACAACACCTGACGTTTGCGCGCGGCAGTGATGCTGATGTCAGCCGCGGCAATATCGGCTTCGCCTTTTTGCAAGGTGGGCAACACCTTAGAAAAGTTATCTACCACTATCATTTTTAAGCGATAGCGGGGACCCAAAAAAGCCACAAAGCGGTTGGCGAGGTCATATTCCAAGCCAGCATAGTTGTTTTGGCTATCCACAAAATAGGTGCTGGGGCTGTTGATGGTAACCACGCGTATGGTAAACGGGTCTGGCTTGGGCTTTGCGGCGGTGCCGTTTAAGTGGCCGCCTTGCTCGCTGCATGAAGACAAGCACAGCAGCAGGCCTAACGCGCCTAAGCCAACCCATAAGTGGCGTATGAATCGACGGCGCTTCACGGGGTGCGGCTGCCAGCATGGCTTGCATTGGCGGTGGGGAGAGCAAGAGATGCGCATCAAGGCGCTGTAACAATACATAATCAGACACCGCGGTCCACGCGCCCAGCGCATCAACCTCTGCAGTGGTGGGCTGCCCTTACTCACACCTGCGGTCATGGCATTACCCACGCCTAGCGGCGTGTTTCTACCTGTCCTTGGTCGGCAATCAAAATACGTCCAGCTAACTGGGTAAAAATGCCATGTTCTACCACACCGGGGATGTTGTTAATCAGCGCGTTTAAGGACTGGGCGTCTAAACTGGCATCAAACCGCATATCCAGCACCAAACTGCCGTGGCTGGTGATACTCAAACCGTCTTTTGCCGCGTTGGGGCGTAATTCACCCACCCCGCCGACGGCCTCTAAGCTGCGTTTAACGGCTTGCCAGGCAAACGGCATGACTTCAATGGGGATGGCATAGCTCTCGCCAATCCGGCTGACCAGCTTGCTTTTGTCTGCCACCACAATAAACTCGGTGGCCGCACGCGCTAGCAGTTTTTCCATCACCAAATCATAGCCACGGCCTTTGAGCAGCGATTTATCTGGGGTG
>JAIXZQ010000061.1 GCA_027489475.1 Methylophilus sp. | reverse complement strand
CAGTGCGCGGTCAAAGACATAGCCGGTGAAATCAAAAGCTTGTGCGCAACCCAGTTGTTTTAACAGGGCGGCAATATCCTGTCCTTTTGATAGCGCATTGCCTTGCGGGGCGGTAAATAACAGGCCTTGCCATTCGGAAAGCAGTTGGTTTTCTAAGTGCAAGCATGGCGTTTGTTCAAAGTGCGGCGCACCCAGCAGTTGACCTCCTAAATCATAGGTCCAGCGATGCAATGGACAAACAATATGTTGCGTATGGCCAGTGCCTTGCAACATGACGGCTTGACGGTGACGACAGATGTTACTGATGAGCTGCGGCTGACCATCTCGGTTGACCAGTGCGCGTGCATCGTGCATCCAGTCTAGGGTGCGATAATCCCCCGCTTGCGGCACCATGCAGCGATGGCCCACGTACTGCGGCTGACTATGAAACAGATGCGCTTGTTCTAGCGCATACATTTGCGGACTCAGATACCAATCAACCGGTAGTTGTGCCAAGCGCTTCTGCGTGTGTTCTTTAGTTAAAGAGGTGACAGAACCCATATGCCCAAGTGATTGATCAGGAACAAAAAAGGGCAATTGTGCCCGAAATGCGTTGCCTTGGAAAGCCAAATGCACGCTTGCATGTTAGGATGATCAGTGTATGCAGTTGATTTTAATCAATAAAATACACATCGCTCTTACATGTGATGCCGCTTCGCACAGGCTTGCACTGGAGCGGTGAATTCACCATCGTTAAGAAATTCAGTTATAATGCGCGGGTTTTCTTTGTATGACTATACGAATTTAATTAGAGATTTAATTCGCACTTAATTGAGGAGCAATCGCATGGCAAACTTGTTAGATCAGTTGAAAGCAATGACCACTATCGTGGCCGACACCGGTGACGTAGAGGCAATCAAAAGCGTTAAACCTGTTGATGCCACCACCAACCCATCATTGGTATTAAAAGCCAGCCAGATTCCTGAGTATGCACCCCTGATCGAAACAGCGATTGCTTATGCCAAGGCACAAGGCGGATCTAAAGAGCAACAAATTGAAAATGCAGCAGACAAACTGGCCGTATTGATTGGTGCCGAAATCACTAAAGTGGTTCCAGGCCGTATCTCAACGGAAGTTGACGCCCGTTTGTCATTCAATATCGACGCAATGGTGGCTAAAGGCCGTAAGCTGATTAAATTGTATGAAGAGTCTGGTATCAGCAAAGACCGCGTACTGATTAAATTGGCTTCTACTTGGGAAGGCATCAAAGCCGGTGAGCAACTGGAAAAAGAAGGCATCCAATGTAACCTGACTTTGCTGTTTGGTTTTGGTCAAGCCCGTGCTTGTGCTGAAGCGGGCGTATTCCTGATTTCACCCTTTGTAGGTCGTATCCTTGACTGGTACAAAGCAAAGAACCCAGGCACTGAATACACACAAGAAACCGATCCAGGCGTGGTTTCTGTGCGCGCTATTTATCAATATTACAAAGAGCACGGTTACAAAACCGTGGTGATGGGCGCTTCTTTCCGTAACACGGGCGAATTGATTGCCTTGGCCGGTTGCGACCGTTTGACCGTATCGCCAAACTTGTTGCAAGAGTTGGCAGCCACAGAAGGCACCTTGGCCCAAGTGCTGAAAGATGGCGGTAAAACCAAAGATGTTCCTGCCAAAATGACTGAAGAAGAATTCCGCTTCCAGTTGAACCAAGATGCCATGGCCACCGAAAAACTGGCTGAAGGCATCCGTGGCTTTGTTGCTGACCAGAAGAAATTGGAAGACGCGTTAGCCGCAAAACTGTAATATGCGTCTGCAATAATGGTGCGGGGGATTAGATGACCCGCCCGCAGAAGGCAGCAGGCTGCGCACTCATATAGGGTAACGCCTGCAACATTGACTTATTTTGGCTGCCAGCTTAGTATATGCGACCAGCTTGAATTGGTAGTACGCTAGCAATAGCATTTAAACTTAAATTATTGGAGAAAAACATGGCATTAACACAAATGGCATTAGACTCATTGGATTTCGACGCAACCATCGCTTTGGCAGAAAAAGTGGCTCCACACGTTGACATCTTGGAAATTGGTACACCATGCATCAAGCACAACGGTATCAAACTGTTGGAAACATTGCGCGCTAAATTCCCAAACAACAAAATCTTGGTTGACCTGAAAACCATGGACGCTGGTGAATACGAGTCAGAGCCATTCTACAAAGCCGGTGCAGACATCTGCGTCGTTTTGGGCGTATCCGACATCGGTACAATCAAAGGCGTAATCAAAGCTGCTAACAAATACGGCAAAAAAGCCCAAGTTGACCTGATCAGCGTTGAAGACAAAGTTGCACGTACTAAAGAAGTTGCTGCTGCTGGTGCACACATCATCGGTATCCACACTGGTTTGGACCAACAAGCTGCTGGTCAAACACCATTTGCTGACTTGGCTGCTGTGGCTGGTTTGAACCTGGGTGTTGACATCTCCGTTGCTGGTGGCGTTAAAGCTGCAACAGCTGCTCAAGTACGTGACGCTGGCGCGACTATCATCGTGGCTGGTGCTGCAATCTACGGCGCTGCTGACCCAGCTGCTGCTGCTGCTGAAATCACTGCTATCGCTCACGCTTAATTTTTTTAAGCATCAATAAGCAATTATTGATTAGCGATGATAAAAACCCGACTCAGCAATGTGTCGGGTTTTTTATTCAACCTTATGTAAAAACAGGATTAAAAAATGGATCATCAACAATTTATTCTGGATAACCTGAAACGTATTTTAGATGTGACCGATAAATCCAAGGCAGCTGAGTTGCTGAAACTGGTGGATGAAGCGGGTTCTACATTTATTGGGGGTGCAGGTCGTTCATTGCTGGTTTCACGCTTTTTTGCCATGCGCTTGGTGCATTCTGGCTACAGCGTCTACATGATTGGTGAAGTGGTTACCCCAGCCATTAAAAAAGGCGACTTGTTGGTCTTGGTTTCTGGCTCAGGCGGCACAGCCACCTTGTTGCCATTTGTCAAAAAAGCTAAAGAAGTCGGCGCCAAACTGGTGGTGATTTCTATGAAAAAATCTTCTGCAATGGCAGATGTGGCTGACTTGGTGATTCAGATTGGTCAAGACGACAGCTTCCCATTGGTGAAAGGCATGCCTATGGGCGGTCAATTCGAATTGTCCACCTTGGTATTCCTCGAAGGTGCCATTTCTGAATTGATTCATGCAAAAGGCCTGACAGAAGAAGGCATGCGCGCATTGCACGCTAACCTGGAGTAATGTCTGCAAGATAAAAAAACCGGCAGTCGCCGGTTTTTTTTCGTCTTGTGTAATTGTCAGGATGTGACAGCGCCACGGGTGAGCGGTGGTGGGTGCTGCTGTTTAAGAGAGTAGCAAAGTCTGTTGGTGTAATGCACTGGCCACCAGTACGCCGTCAGCACCTGCCTCAGCCAGCGCATCTATATCAGCTTGATATCTGACGCCCCCCGCCGCATAAAACCGCTGCTGTGGTTGCTGCTGTTTCATTTGTCGCAAGCCATGAAGATCTGGCCCTTGCTGGCTACCTACGTGAGGCAGACTCATCAACAGGGTAGGGTTAGTCCACGCCGTTGGCTGCGCTAACAGTGCTTGCGGGCCATGATAACCATCACTAAAAAAATCCAACGACAACAGGGCAT
>JAIXZQ010000326.1 GCA_027489475.1 Methylophilus sp. | reverse complement strand
TCACAATGAACGGCGGCGAGAAATGTCGCGGCGAATACCGTCCAGACTCGTCAAAGCTGGGGCCAACACATACAATAGTCGATATGCAAAATGTTGAGATTAACCACCCTCGTCATTGGCTGCATTGCCTGCCGCAGCCACATGCTCTTAGCCACAAATATAGCCGGGGAACATTGATGCTATTAGGAGGGTACCCGATGACGGGCGCCGCCAGACTAGCCGCTTTGGCAGCCGCCAGAATGGGGACAGGCATGACCAGCATCGCCGTGCCAGAGATGGCGTTTGCCTGCTATGCCAGCCAATTACTCAGCATCATCGTGCACCCATACGCCAATGCAGAAGCCTTGCTTTCGCTGTTTCAGTCGCCACGCATCAACGCCTATTTAGCCGGGCCTGGCGCGGGCGTCAATGCGCTGACGTTACAAGTGGTGACTGCCCTATTGGCGACGGCTAAACCAGTGGTACTGGATGCGGATGCACTGACCGTGTTGGCAGACCAATCAGCATATGGCTTGACTGACGAAACGCCGGATAACATTGCGGAAAATGCATTACAGCGCTTAGCGCGTTTGATACATGGTCCTTGCGTACTGACACCACATGCTGGCGAATTTGCACGTTTGACGGGAACGACTGTCGCTGAATCGCTGGAACAGCGCATTGCGCAGGCCCGCGCTTGCGCCCATGACTGCCATGCCGTGGTCGTGCTCAAAGGCGCAGACACGGTCATCGCCTGTCCAGAGGGTCGTGTCATGCTGAATCTGGCCGCACCAGCCACATTAGCCACGGCGGGCGCTGGCGATGTGTTAGCCGGGATGATTGCAGGCCTGTTGGCACAGGGCATGGCTGCGTATGATGCCGCCGCTGCCGCAGTATGGATACATAGTGAAGCAGCGCGTTTATTTGGGCCAGGCTTGATTGCCGAGGATGTGCCGCGCTTGATTCCAGATGTGCTGGCGCATTTGCTTGCACAAACTGAGGACAATGAAGATTAAGAGGGAGATTTACCGCTGAAAAGCGCTAAACAGACTTTGGCACGCTGATTAGCGACTACGCTGTTTGTTTTTGAGCAACTGATTCTGCTCGCGCTTCCAGTCACGCTCTTTTTCTGAATCGCGTTTGTCGTGTTGTTTTTTACCTTTTGCCAGGCCAATCTGAATCTTGATACGGCCACGACTAAAGTGCATATCCAACGGCACCAAGGTGTAGCCCGCACGTTCAACTTTGCCAATCAGCTTGTCGATTTCTTCACGGTGCAACAACGGTTTGCGGGTGCGGATAGCATCTGGACGAATATGGGTGGAGGCGGCCCCTAACGGCGTGATATGGCAGCCAATCAGATAGAGCTCGCCGCGCATGACCACCACATAAGCCTCTTTCAGGTTGGTGCGATTATCCCTAATGGCTTTGACTTCCCACCCCTCAAGCACCAGACCGGCTTCGTATTTCTCTTCGATAAAGTAATCAAAAAAGGCTTTTTTGTTTTGCGCGATGGTCATAACGCTGCGGCAGGGACTTAAATCACTTAAAATAGCATTTTAACTCAAATCACGTTTCCGTTCTGGCAAATGGCGCAAGTAGAAAAAACCGTATTGGTCATGCATTCCTGTGAGGCCATGTTTAATCTGGTGGATGCGGTAGAGCATTACGCCGACTTTCTGCCTTGGTGTGGTGGCAGTGACATCATAGAGCGCAGTGACACGGTGACGCAGGCCACCATTCATATTCGCTACCATGGCATACAGCAGCATTTCACCACCCGTAACCATAAGCAGTTTCCCCACCGCATGGAAATTACCTTGGTGGATGGCCCGTTCAGGCAACTCAGTGGTCATTGGCATTTTATTCCACTGCGTGAAGACGCTTGCAAAATTGAGTTTAGGCTGGAATATGTGTTTGCCAACAGTCTGGTCGAGCGCATCATTGCGCCGGTGTTTAGCCATATCGCCAACACCTTTGTGGATAGCTTTGTGAAACAAGCTGACCGCAGCTTCAGCCCCAAGGCAGGGTAATTTAAGCGTGTTATCCGGCCAGATCGCCATTGAAGTCGTGTATGCACTGCCAGACCACCAGTGGGTGCAAGCGCTAGAGGTGGATGCGCAAACCACTGTTGCGCAGGCTGTGGCTTGTTCTGGGCTTTACCAAGCCTTTCCGCAGTTGGCAGAAACTAAGCTGACCTTGGGAATCTATGGCAAAGTGGTGTCGCCAGAGACCGTGTTAAAGCAAGATGACCGCATCGAAATTTATCGACCCTTGCTCATCAACCCTAAACAGGCCAGACGTCACCGTGCGGAGGCTAAACCACGTAGCAAACAGCGGCCACAACAGGCAGCAAAGACTGCCAAAAATAGCCCAAAAAGCGCCTGAAACGGGCGCATAGGGTTATTCCACTGGACAATATTCGTCAATCTCTTGTTGTGCTCTGGCCAGACCGTCTTTAATTTGCTCATCAGTCATATAGGTTTTTTGGCCATTTTCATCCACGTTTTGCATCCGTCCACCCACCGCATAATTGCGATAATTGCTGCGTGCAGCCGCGCAGTTTTGCGCTTTTTCACGGGCCTGCATCAATTTGAGCGCCTCGGCTTCGGGCGTGGTATTGGCCGGCGCGGCTGCGGGCGCAGTCTTCTTGTCGGCGGCTGCCATTTCTTTGGAGGGATAAGCATCGGCGCGGCTGAGCGGCACATCTGATGGCAAAGTGCTAGGTGCAGTAGCCGTACCATGGCCGCGGATTTTTTGTTGCCCGGACTGAGTCACTGGCGGCGGCACATCAGAATAATTCATCACGCCCTTCTCATCGCGCCACTTGTAAATCTCGGCATGGGTAAGCAGGCCATGACCGAGCAAGACGACAGTCATGCAGGCCAAAAACAGGGGGGCTAGGCGATTCATAGGGTTCATTTGGTGCGGCTCATTTTCGACTACGCTGTTTATCCATCGCAAAATCATGCACAAACCATGCCAGTCAAGCTAACCCTGGCGCGCGCCGTGCAAAACGTTTTGTCATGACAAGTGAAATCGGTATAATTATATTTTGGAGATAAGGATTTCACATGCGTTTGTTGCAACAAGCTCTAACCTTTGATGACGTTTTGCTCGTTCCCGCCCATTCCAACGTCATGCCACGCGAGGTTAACCTCAGCACCCAGCTCACTAAGACCATCACCCTGAACATCCCTCTGCTGTCTGCCGCCATGGATACCGTGACTGAAGCGCGCATGGCCATTGCATTGGCACAACTGGGCGGCATGGGCATTATCCATAAAAACATGTCCATCGAGATGCAGGCATCACGCGTCTCTAGAGTGAAACGCTTTGAATCTGGCGTAGTGATTGATCCTGTCACCATCCATCCCGCCATGACCGTGCGTGAAGTGCAAGCCATTACGCAACAACACAAAATCTCAGGCCTGCCCGTTTTGCAAGACGGTAAAGTCGTGGGCATTGTGACCAACCGTGATTTACGCTTTGAAACCAACCTCGACCAACCCGTGAGCAATGTGATGACGCCGCAAGACCGCTTGGTTACAGTACGTGAAGGCGCCAGCCGCGAAGAAATCATGGGCTTGTTGCATAAACACCGCTTAGAACGCCTGTTGGTGGTCGGTGAACAGTTTGAATTGAAAGGGCTGATTACCGTCAAAGACATTCAAAAATCGTCTGACCATCCCTTGGCCTGCAAAGATGAAAAAGGCCGCCTGCGCGTCGGTGCAGCAGTGGGTGTGGGTGACGGGACCGATGAACGCATTGCTGCACTGGTTGAAGCCGGTGTGGATGCCATTGTGGTGGATACCGCACATGGTCACTCACAAGGCGTGTTAGACCGCGTTAAATGGGCCAAGACCCGCTATCCACAATTGCAAGTCATCGGCGGCAATATTGCCACGGCCGAAGCCGCGCTGGCGCTGGTGGATCATGGTGCTGACTGCGTTAAAGTAGGTATTGGCCCCGGCTCTATCTGCACCACACGTATTGTGGCAGGGGTCGGTGTGCCGCAAATCACCGCCATCAGCAATGTGGCTAAAGCACTGGAAAAATCTGGCGTCCCGTTTATTGCCGATGGCGGCATCCGCTTCTCTGGCGATATCTCTAAAGCCATCGCCGCAGGCGCACACAGCGTGATGCTGGGCGGCATGTTTGCGGGTACCGAAGAGGCCCCCGGCGAAGTTGAGCTCTATCAAGGCCGTTCATACAAATCATACCGTGGCATGGGCTCTATCGGCGCCATGCAAAAAGGCTCGTCTGACCGTTATTTCCAAGACAACACCGCCAATGCTGACAAACTGGTGCCTGAAGGCATTGAAGGTCGCGTGCCTTACAAAGGCAGCGTGGTGGCCGTCATCCATCAACTGATGGGTGGCTTGCGAGCCTCCATGGGCTATGTGGGCTGTGCATCGATTGCGCAAATGCGTAATGAAGCAGCGTTTGTACAGATTACCAGCGCCGGCATGCGCGAATCACATGTGCATGACGTCCAAATCACCAAAGAAGCGCCCAATTACCGGATTGATTAAGTCAAGCTGACCCCTACTAACCTGGCCGCAGAGGACACAGGGCTCAACGAGCAAGGCTCATTGAACTCTGTGTCCTCTGTGCACTCAGTGGCTAAACACTATGTCTCATTCAAAAATTCTTATTCTTGATTTCGGCTCGCAAGTCACGCAGTTGATTGCGCGTCGCGTGCGCGAAGCCCATGTCTATTGCGAGATTCATCCCTGTGATGTCTCCGATGACTTTGTGCGCAGCTTTGGCGCCGACGGCATCATCCTCAGCGGCAGTCACGCCAGCGTGTATGAAGAAGAAACCGACCGTGCCCCAAACGCGGTGTTTCAGCTCGGTGTGCCCGTGTTGGGCATCTGTTATGGCATGCAAACCATGGCGCAACAATTGGGCGGCAAGGTCGAGGCAGGTCACAAACGTGAGTTTGGTTATGCCCAAGTGCGTGCACGCGGACATTCTGCGTTGTTCCGCGATATTCAAGACGCCACCAATGCTGAAGGCCATGGTTTGCTAGACGTCTGGATGAGTCATGGCGACAAAGTCACCGAATTGCCGTCTGGATTTAAAGTCATCGCCAGCAACGACACCACGCCGATTGCCGCCATGGCCGACGAATCGCGGCGTTTTTATGCCGTGCAGTTTCACCCCGAGGTGACACATACCAAACAAGGTCAGGCCATGCTGGAGCGCTTTGTACTGGAGATTTGTGGCGCTCGTGCAGATTGGATTATGGGTGATTACATCGCGGAAGCCGTAACGAATATCAAGGCTCAAGTGGGCGATGAAGAAGTCATCCTCGGTCTGTCAGGCGGCGTCGATTCATCGGTGGCGGCGGCATTGATACACCGCGCCATCGGCGACCAATTGACCTGTGTATTTGTAGACCATGGCTTATTGCGCCTGAATGAAGGCGACATGGTGATGGAGATGTTTGCCGGCAAACTGCACGCCAACGTCATCCGTGTCGATGCCAGTGCACAATTTATGACTAAACTGGCTGGCGTCAGCGACCCAGAAGCCAAGCGTAAAATCATAGGCGCTGAATTTGTTGAAGTATTTAAAGCAGAAGCCGCTAAACTCAAGGCCAGTGGTCAGGGCCACAAGGGCGCAACCTTTTTGGCACAGGGCACCATTTATCCAGATGTGATTGAATCTGGCGGCGCCAAATCGAAAAAAGCGGTCACGATTAAAAGCCATCACAATGTCGGCGGCCTGCCTGAACAATTGGGCCTTAAGCTGCTAGAACCTTTGCGCGACCTGTTTAAAGACGAAGTGCGTGAGTTGGGCGTGGCCCTCGGTTTGCCGCGTGAAATGGTGTATCGCCACCCGTTCCCAGGCCCCGGCTTGGGCGTACGTATCCTCGGTGAAGTGAAACGCGAGTACGCGCAATTGCTGCAACGTGCCGATGCGATTTTCATCGAAGAACTCCGCAACACCGTAGACCAAGCCACGGGTAAAACTTGGTATGACCTGACCAGCCAAGCGTTTACGGTATTTTTGCCAGTGAAATCGGTGGGCGTGATGGGTGATGGCCGCACCTATGATTATGTCGTGGCACTGCGCGCTGTGGTCACCAGTGACTTTATGACTGCCCATTGGGCCGAGCTGCCTTATCAATTACTTGGCACGGTGTCCAACCGCATTATTAACGAAGTGCGTGGGATTAACCGCGTCGTTTATGATATCTCCGGCAAACCCCCCGCCACCATTGAGTGGGAATAACCTTGTTTAACCCAGTATAGAACCCCATTTCGAGAACGCACCATGAGCACACCATCGATTATCCTGACAGGCGACCGCCCAACCGGCCCCTTGCATCTTGGGCATTTTGTCGGCAGTTTGCGTAACCGGGTCAAATATCAGCACGAGTACAAACAATATGTCATGCTGGCTGACGCACAGGCGCTGACCGACAATATGGACGATATCGACAAAGTGCATCGCAATGTGGTCGAAGTCGCGCTGGATTATCTGGCAGTGGGCATAGACCCTCGCCTGTCGACCATCTTTATCCAGTCACAAGTGCCCGAGTTGACCGAACTTGCGTTTTATTATTTGAACTTGGTCACCGTGGCGCGTTTAGAGCGCAACCCCACCGTTAAAGAAGAAATCCGTTTGCGCGATTTTGAGCGCGATATTCCCGCCGGCTTTCTCACCTATCCTGTCAGTCAGGCCGCTGACATCACCGCGTTTAAAGCCACCTTGGTGCCGGTGGGTGAAGACCAGATTCCGATGATAGAGCAGACCAACGAAATTGTGCGTCGCTTTAACCGCACCTACAAAAACGTGCAGACCAAACAAGACATCTTGGTTGAAACCAAGGCACTGGTACCAGAACTGGGTCGCTTGCCTGGCATTGATGGCAAAGCCAAGATGAGTAAATCGCTGGGCAATGTCATCAATTTGGGCGCCAGCGCCGATGAAGTGACCAAAGCGGTTAAACGGGTGTATACCGACCCCTTACATCTGAAAATTGAAGACCCGGGCCATGTCGAGGGCAATATCGCCTTCACTTATCTGGATGCATTTGACCCGGATAAAGCCGCGGTGGCCGAACTCAAAGCGCATTACACGCGCGGTGGTTTGGCAGACAGCATTGTGAAAAAACGGCTGGAAGCGGTGTTGCAAGAGATGCTGGAGCCTATCCGCACACGACGTGCCGAACTGGCCAATGACAAAGGCTATATTCTGCAAGTCCTACGTGAAGGCACCGAGCAGGCGCGTGAAGTGGCTGCCAAAACCATGAGCGAAGTGCGCGCAGCACTGGGCTTGAGCTACTTTTAAGCGACGCTTGCACCAATTCATATGAGCCGCGGC
>JAIXZQ010000079.1 GCA_027489475.1 Methylophilus sp. | reverse complement strand
TGCAAATTGCTGACCACCTGCATCCGGTGTTTCGCAACAGCTTTGAGCATCACGAAAAGTCAGACCAGCAAGTCTGGCAAAGCCGTCAGGCCTACCATAGTGAAGAGTTGGTACATCTGCCACAAGGCGGCTATAAAACGCTGGAAGTGCATAAGGTGGCCTACCATACGCCCCGCAACGAACCCAGCCATTTGATTACCGTGGCGCGCGATGTCAGCGAGCAAAAATTCATACAAAGCCAGTTGATGAACCGCAGCGCGGTGCTGGACACCTTGATTTCGTGTGACTGGATGCTGCACTCGGCCGAGCGCTGGCATGCGGTGGCTGAAAACGTGTTGCAGCAATGCTGCTTGTCGTTCCGTTTTTCGCGCGCCGTGTTATTGCAACATGAGAGTGTACTCAACCATAAAAAAACAGAGATGCGCTCTAAGGCACTCTATCATTGGGCCATCAATGGCTTTCATGCCACCTCTAGCCACTGGGAAAGCGTTTCGTTTTTAGCCCCTGAATTGCAACGCTGGTATCTCTTGTTGTCACAAGGCCAGCCGGTCATGTGCGATGCCCAAACCTTACCACCGCACGAACGTGCTTTGCTCAAATGTCATGACACAGTCAATCTGGTGATTGTGCCGTTGATGATAGACAACGAGTGGTGGGGCTCAATGATTATTGAGCGGTGCTTTGATGCCGACGCCACCAGCTCACAAGAGCTGGGCTCATTGATGGCGATTGGCCGAACCTTGAGCGTGGCCATTGACCGTGAACAAACCGGCAAGCATCTCAAACTGGCCAAAATTGCCTTTGACAGCACCACCGAAGGCATCATGATCGTCAACCCGAATGGCGAATTGGTGGGCATGAACCAAGGCTATACGCTGATTACTGGCTACCATGAAGAAGAAGTGTTGGGCACCAAACCACAAATCTTCAAACAGCGTCCGCGTGGCCTGTT
This sequence comes from Methylophilus sp., assembly GCA_027489475.1. Classification (GTDB taxonomy): domain Bacteria; phylum Pseudomonadota; class Gammaproteobacteria; order Burkholderiales; family Methylophilaceae; genus Methylophilus. The sequence continues at coordinate 10,330 of JAIXZQ010000079.1, read as the reverse complement.
TAGCGCACTCAAACGGCAAGGCAAATGGTCGGGCGAGATTGAAAATATTCGCAAAAACGGTGAAAGCTACACCGAGTGGATGACTATCACTGCAGTGCGTAACCATGCCAATGTGATTACCAACTATGTGGGCGTGTTTGCCGACATCACTGAGATGAAGCGATCGCAGAGCCAGTTACACTCCTTGGTGAACCACGATCCATTGACCGGACTGCCTAACCGCAGACTGATTAACCATTTGTTTACCCATGCTTTGCAACGGGCACAACGCAATAACCAGCCTGCGGCCGTGCTGTTTATCGACCTCGACCGGTTTAAAAACATTAATGACAGCCTAGGTCATTATTCGGGTGACCAGTTATTGCTTGGGGTCACCGAGCGTTTGCAGGCCTCGTTGCGTGAGTCAGATATTGTGGGTCGTTTGGGTGGCGATGAGTTTATCGTGATGCTGGAAAACCTGCACGGCAAAGCCGACGCCATGCAAAAAGCACATGACATTCTGGATGCTTTGCGCCGCGCGTTTATGATTGACCACCACGAGTTGTTTATCGGCGCCAGCATAGGCATCTCGATGTATCCGCACGACGGTCAGGATGTCGAAAGTCTGATTAAAGCCGCTGACTTGGCCATGTATGAGATAAAAAACAACGGTAAAAATCATGTGGCGTTTTATGACGCTGCGCTGAGCCGCGATGCGGTCGAGCATTTCCAATTAGAAACGGATTTGCGTCAGGCCTTGATTAAACAGCAGTTGCAGATGTTCTATCAGGCACAAATCGACCTCAAAACTGGGCTGATGGTGGGCGCCGAAGCGCTGATTCGTTGGATACATCCGACGCAAGGCATTATTTCACCCGGCAAGTTTATCCCCTTGGCAGAAGAAACCGGGCTGATTCTCAGTATAGGCGAATGGGCGCTAACAGAGTCTGTGCGTCAAGCGCAAATTTGGCAGCAGCAACATCCAGAATTTAAAAAAATTGCCATCAATGTGTCTGGGGTGCAGATTATGAAGAGCAAGTTTGCCGATACCGTGTATGGCATCTTGATGGAAACTGGGGTAGACCCGGCGTTGATTGAACTGGAAATCACCGAAAGCACGCTGATGCAGCATACCCAGCATGTGGTGGACACCTTTAACCAGCTCAAACTGCTGGGGGTGAGCATTGCGATTGATGACTTTGGCACAGGCTATTCCTCATTGTCGCACCTCAAGCGCCTGCCGCTAGACCAGATTAAAATTGACCGCAGCTTTGTCAAAGACTTGCCGGATGACAAAGACGATGCAGCGATTACCAGCGCCATTTATGCGATGGCCACCCAACTAGGCTTTAAAGTCGTGGCCGAGGGCGTAGAAACCGAGGAACAGGAAAAATTCCTGAAAAAACTCGGTTGCCAAACCGCACAAGGCTTTTTGTATGCCTACCCAGTCAATGCAGATGATTTCTTAAAGTTGCTGTTGCTCAATAACGAAAGAACAATAAAACGCCATGCCTAATCACGCTTCTGACACCTTTTATATAGATATTGACCAGTTGCAAGTGGGCTTATATGTCCACTTGGATTTAGGCTGGATGGACCATCCATTCTCGGTCAGTAATTTTAAAATCACTGACGATGGTCAAATCGAAACCATCAAATCTTTGGGGCTGAAACAGCTGCGTTATGACCCCAAGCGCAGCTCAAATCCGCCCCTCAAAGCCGACCAAAATGTGCTGGAGTTTCCGCTCAGAAAAAACAACAGCACCAACGTAGAAATCATAGACGAAACGCCTGAGCTAAGCCCTACGCAGCGTAAACAATTGGCCTTGCGGCAAGCCATCGGCGAGAGTGAGCAGAAGTTTATGAACACCTGCGCCGAGGTCAAGATTATCCAAAAACTCACCACCGAGCGCCCAGAACAAGCCTACAGTCAGGCAGAAACCCTGGTGCAAGACTTGGTGACCAGCACCCTGACCGAAGGCGATGTCGCCATACACGCCATGAATGGTCACCGCATTGGCGACCAACACTATCTGCATGAACTCAACACGCTGGTCGTGAGTATGTTACTGGCGAAAAACCTGAATATTACCGATGAAGATGCGGTGAATTTAGGCATGGCGGCGATTTTGCATGACATCGGCAAACGCCAAATCAGCGACAAGATTTTGCTCAAACGCGATCCACTGACGGTGCGTGAAACCGCCATCTATCAAACCCATGTGGTGCTTGGCCTGACCATGTTGAAAGAGGTCTCGGTGCCACGCAAAATCTTGACACTGATTGCACAACACCATGAATTTGCCGACGGCAGCGGCTACCCCAAAGGCCTGCATTGCGAGCAGATTGATCCGCTGGCGCATATTTTGATTATTGCCAATATGTATGACAACCTGTGCAACCCCGCCAACCCGGCCTTGAGTAAAACGCCGTATGAGGCGCTGAGTGCCATGTTTGCGCAGCAACGCCACCAATTTGATCAAACCATGTTGCGTCGCTTTATCAAATGTTTAGGCATCTACCCGCCAGGCAGCGTGGTGCGTCTGTCAGACCAAACCTTGGCCACGGTGTTGTCGACCAATCCGCAACAACCCCTGCGCCCATTTATTCAGATGCTGAGCGATGACGCCGATGAAGAAGGCGAAATCATAGACCTGCGCGAGGCACTGACCTTAAACATCGTGCAGTGCCTCAAACCCGAGCAATTACCGCAGTTACTGCAAACCCGCATGCGGCTCAAACAACGCACCAGCTACTTTATCGACAAGGTATACGCGGCATCCTAGGGCGAGGCGGCAGAAGCACTGAGGCCGCCATCGCCGATGACGCATTTAATAGTCAAACTTCAGTTGCAGATAGCCGGTACGCTGTGGGTAAGGGTGACGCACATAAGCTTGGTCATTGTTCAGGTTGTCTACGCCCACACTGGCCGTCCAGCGTTTGCTCATATGCAGGTTGACCTTGGCGTCGATAAATAAAAACTTGCTGGCCGCAATATAAGTGTCATCGTTGATATCGCTGTTATCTAGCAGGTTATATTGGCGACCACTGTAGCGCGCACTCAGGCTGTAAGTCACCGCCTGTCCCTGATGATAAGTCGCCACCAGTTTAAACATCTCACGCGGGATGCGCGTTGCTTTGTTTCCTTCTATGCTGGGGTCGGCGCGGTTACGCACAATCTCGGCATCGGTAAAGGTCGCACTGCCTAAAATATCCAAACCATGTATCCAGACATCTTGCCATTCAGTAGCCAATTCTATGCCGCGGGTACGCACATGGTCTAGGTTTTGGATAAAACTACATCCATTGCTGGCGGTGCAGGTGCCACTGCCAAACGGCACGGCCCGCCCAACCGGCAGCGTTTGTGCAATCAAGGCATCATACTTTTCTTCATTGAACAGACTGGCCCGAATCAGCCCCTGGGCAAAGCGCCGCTCAACAGTAAGCTCAGTCGCCAACACTTCTTCTGGCTTGAGGTTAGGATTGTTTTGTACCAGCTGATTGCTTTGCAAGACTTGCTGATACAACTCGCTGACGGTGGGAAACCGAAACGCCTGGCCAAACGAGGCGCGCGCGCCCCACTCCGGCACGGGTTCATAGCTGATAGACAGTTTGGGGGACAGCCGCGTTTCTGCTGTGGCCGCGTAATCGGCGGTTGAAAACACGCCCTGATTTACCGCTTGATTGCGTCCATCGCTGGCCTGCCAGCGTTCTACACGCGCCCCTAGCGTGGCTGACCAGTCGGGATGCCATTGCCACTTGTCCTGCACAAATAGCGCTTGCGTGCGGGTATTGCCACGCGAACTGTTGTTCAAACTGCCGCGGTCGCCCACTTGCCAGTCGGTGGTATTAAAGGTTCGGCTGTTTAAATCGTAGCTGTCTAGGTGGTATCCAAGGTCAATCACATGCTTACCCCAGCGTGTGGGTGAGGGTCTAAAAGTGAGGCGGGCATCCACGGTTTGCCACCCGGTCCCCGCGAGGTCAGTGACGCGACCAATGCGGTTAAGGTAGGGATTGCCAGCCGATACGGTTGTCGTCGCGGCGGTGGCAATATTCGACTGACTGATGCGGTCTTGCTGATAGTGGTAATCCGACAAGGTGAGTTGCCAATCAAACCAGCCTTTGCGATCAGACTTCACATCAAGCGCCTGCATGATATGTATTGCCTCAGCCTGTGCCGGGCTAAAGCCGGTAAGATCATAGCGCAGGCCATTCAGATTTACGCGGTTGTTATACACAGCATTGCCATTGCCATCGGTCAGATAGCTTTCAACATCGGTACGGTTGTTTAAATGCCATAAGCCCACGGTATAGCCCAGTTTGAGCGTCTCGCTGAGGTCATACACCGCCTTAAACTTGACATTGGTTTGCTCTGGGCGCTCCATACTCACTGCACCAAATACAGTGCGCGGCAAATTTCTGTCATTTTTATCGCTAAACGCACCGCGCACCGCCACCCCACCTGAGCTGGCGCTGCCTTGGCTGACATCGCGCACCACAAAGTCCATGGGTTGACCTTCGCTTTTCAGGTAATCCGCACTCAGCAACACGCTCACATCGTTCCATTGGTTTCCCAACGAGGCAGACAAGTGCTGGCCATCCAGTGTGCTTTTTGTGCCATACAAATCAAAGCGTTGTTGAAACAGCTGCACATTGCTATGCGCTTCTAGTCGGGTCGGCATACGGGTTTTAACGCTGACCACGCCGCCAAACGAATTGCCTGCATACAAGGCCGAAAATGGCCCATACATCATGCTGATTTGCTCAATTTCATCAGGGCTAATCATGCCCCAGCGGGGGGGAAAGGCAAATGAGTTACCCAACAAATTGGACAGCAAGATGCCATCGGCATACAGCATGGTTTGCGCACTCGACAAGGTCCCTACCGTGCGGCCTGCGATGATGCCATTGCGGTCGCCTATAAAGCGCTCACGGATTTGCAGACTAGGCAAAAACTTCATCGCCTGTGCCGCGGTGGTGGCATTCACACTGTCTTGAATCTGTTGCTTATTAAAACTCTCGACGGTGGCCGGATATTCGATGATGCGGCTATCGACGGTGCCGGTGACCTGCACCTCGTCGAGATCAAGTTGATGGTCGGCATGGGCCGATGAAGAAACCTGCGCCACGCAAAGCGCTAAAAACGCAGCCAAACATTGCAAGCGCTGAGGGGACAAGACCGACCCCGCAGGCGCTGCCAATACAAATTTCTGAAACATGACACACTCCTAAGCAAGCCTGCACACAGGCGTTCACATGCGGATGACTTCATCCACACAGATGTTTTACATTGCTGGCTTAGAGAGGGATTGGGGGGGCGCGTGAAGGATGCGCCTCTAGGGTGAGGCGTGCGACCACAGGCGCGACATAGTCGCGCAATGCAACACGCACTTGGGTGTGTTGATACAAGACAAAGGCCGGGTTGCTGGCTGGCAACACGGGCGCATCGGTGATGCCGTGACAAAATGGGCAGTGATTTAAATGGTGCGCCAATGACACCGGCTTTTTGGCAGGCTGATAGTCTATCAAGGTGGCGCGCCATTGGCCTTGGGTCGTCATCACTTGGATGAGCAATTTATTGCCTTGGCTAGAACAGATGTCTTGCACCAACTGGGGTCCGCCTGCCTGCGGCATGGCCACGCTGAGCGTAGGCAGCAAGGCGGTGAGCAGCATCGCCAACAAGGCGAGGCGCGCACTCCACAGCTGTGTCATTCGGCTCAACATGCGGCTATTTTAACGGTAATCCTTTAGAATAAACAAACCGTTTGTCTTTTTTAGGACCCCTTTATGGCCACTGCAAGCCTGCTCGCACTCCTTGATGACATCACTACCCTGCTCGATGACGTGTCGGTGATGAGCCAGATGGCGGCGAAAAAAACCGCTGGGGTATTGGGTGATGATCTGGCGCTCAATGCGCAACAGGTGAGTGGCATTTCAGCACAGCGTGAATTGCCCGTGGTATGGGCAGTCGCCAAAGGCTCGCTGCTCAACAAACTGATACTGGTGCCCACAGCCTTGCTTATCAGCAGCTTTTTACCTGCGCTGTTATTGCCTTTATTGATGATAGGCGGGGCTTTTTTATGCTTTGAGGGGGCCGAAAAAGTCTGGCATAGCCTGACGCACCATCACCGTGTTGCCGCTGCCCCAGCACAGGCAGGGACTGTGGCTACGATTGATCCAGTCACCGCAGAAGCTGACAAAATTCGCGGGGCGATTCGCACCGACTTTATTTTATCCGCCGAAATTATTGTCATCGCGCTCAGTGTGGTTGGGCAAGCCGACTGGTTGCAACGCTTGCTGGTGTTGTCCAGCATCGCACTGCTGATGACGGTCGGGGTGTATGGCTTGGTGGCCCTCATCGTTAAGCTGGATGATATGGGCTTATGGCTGATGCAACGCACAGGCGCGCAGTATGGCGCGCAATTGTTGCGCAAACTGGGTTGGGGCATGGTGCAAGGCGTGCCGTATCTGATGCGTTTATTAAGTATTGTGGGCACCGCCGCCATGTTTTTGGTCGGTGGCAGTATTCTCGCACATGGCCTGCCGGGCATAGATACCCTGAGCGCAGCCTTGAGCCCATTGGGCTGGTTAGGCATGCTGCTATTACATGCAGGCGTAGGTGCAGGGGTGGGCGGGCTTTGTTTGGCGGTGTGGACGCTGGGCTTAAAGCGACTAAACCGCGGTTAAGCCCACAGGATATTGAGGCTGACAGCGACGGTTTGCCCGACCGCCAAGTGTAATGATTGACGCACCTCGGCCTTTAAAAACAAGGCATAACGCTGACTATCAAAGGCTGGAAAAATCGAGGTTTGCCAACTGAGGGGACCGATAGTTGCTTGCACGCGTATTGCTCCCCAACCGCGACGACGGCTTTGATGGCCTCGCGCCAATATGTGCAATTGATCAGACAGCGCTTGCGGCAAAGCAACATAATGCCAGCGGCTGGTGCTGCCTACAGACAGTTGAATCTCGGCAGTAAACGCATAGCGCCAGTCATCCATGATAAATCCATGCCAGAAAGACTACACTCAGCCTGCTGGACGTTTGACACTGTCTAGCATCAACAGAGCGACCCCGCCGCAGATGGCGCTGTCGGCCACATTAAAGGCCGGCCACGCCCATTGTTGGTAATACACTAACAAAAAATCCACCACATAGCCCAAGGTGAGTCTGTCATACAAATTGCCCAGCGCACCGCCCAATACCAGCGACAAGCCTAGGCAAAACAATCGTTGTTGCGGCTGTTTGAGGATAAGCACCAGCATCACCACCGAGGCCAGACTAGACACCGCCGTAAAAAAGCCCTGTTGCCACCCCCCTGCCTGCGCCAAAAAACTAAAGGCCGCACCCGTATTGTGGTAGCGCACCAAGTCAAAAAAGCCAGTGATGGGCAGGTGCTGACCATAGCTCAACGACTGTTGAATCAGATGCTTTGTATACAGGTCGAGCGCGATGACCACGGCACTCACAGCCAGCCAAGGCCAGACTAAGCGTAGCTTATGCATAGCGGCGTGGCTCACCGTTGCCAAACAAGTTGCTCACGCAGCGGCCACAAATGGTCGGATGCGCAGCATCACTGCCAACATCGGCACGGTAGTGCCAGCAGCGTTCACACTTGGGATGTGGGCTCGGGCTCACAAAGATTTTTTGTGCGGCAGCCTCGGCCACTGGCGTGGTGGTGGCGCTAGAGGTAATCATGACAAAACGCAAATCGTCTTGCAGACGGCTTAACGCGGCATGCGCGTCTGCAGTTACATGAAACGCTAACTCGGCCTGCAAAGAAGAACCCACTTTGCCCTCGCCACGCAACACTTCAATCTCTTTGGCTGCCTGCGCCCGCAAGGCAATCACCGTCTGCCAATCTTGAATTTGCGCGTCGCTCAAGCCATGCGCCGGCAAGGCATACCAGTCCTCTTCAAACACCGTAGCAACATCATCCAAGCCCAATGTTTGCCAGATTTCATCGGCAGTAAAGCTCAAAATAGGCGCCATCAGCCGCATCATGGCATGGGTGATATGGTGCAAGGCGCTTTGTGCGGCACGCCGTGCATGCGCGGTTTCACCGCTGGTATATAGGCGGTCTTTGAGGATATCGAGATAAAAGCCGCCCAAATCTTCCGAGCAGAAACTCACGAACTTCTGTACCGCCAGATGGAATTCATATTTGTCATAATCGGCCAGAATGGCGGTTTGCAACTGCTGCGTCAGATGCAGCGCATAGCGGTCAATTTCCAGCCATTGCTCAACCGGCAACAGGTCTTTGCTGGCATCAAAATCGGCCAAGTTGGAGAGCAAAAAGCGTAAAGTGTTGCGGATACGGCGGTAGCCATCGGCCACACGCTTGAGAATCTCGTCACTGATGGTCAGTTCGCCAGAGTAGTCAGTGGAGGCCACCCACAAACGCAAAATATCGGCGCCATAGGTATCCATGACTTTTTGCGGTGCGACCACATTGCCCTTGGACTTACTCATTTTGTGACCACTGCCATCCACCACAAAGCCATGGGTCAGCAGGGCTTTGTAGGGTGCGTGGCCATCAATCGCGCACCCAGTTAACAAACTGGATTGAAACCAGCCACGGTGCTGGTCTGAGCCTTCTAGGTATAAGTCCGCCACGGGTTGCTGGGCAACTTCACGCTGCTTGGCTGCTTCTGACAGGGTAGCATGCTGCGCTGAACGCACTACCGCGTAATGCGTGGCACCAGAGTCAAACCACACATCCAAGGTGTCTGTGACCTTTTTGTATTGGTCTGCATTGTCTGGCGCATGCTGAGCCAGAAACGCCGCGCCGTCTAAGCTAAACCACGCCTCTATGCCTTGTTGTTCAACCTGTGTGCAGACGATTTCCAACAGCCCCAAGGTTTGGGGATGCGGCTCACCTGTTTCTTTATGCACAAAAAACGGCATGGGCACGCCCCAATTACGCTGGCGTGATACACACCAGTCTGGGCGGTTTTTAATCATGGCCTCCAGACGCGCGCGCCCCCAGCTTGGGAAAAACTGTGTCGCTTCAACCGCCTGATTGGCATGACTGCGTAGCGCCTGACCATCCCGCCCCACGGCGTTCATGCCGATAAACCACTGATGGGTCGCCAGTTGCATCAACGGCGTTTTATGTCGCCAACAATGCGGGAAGCTGTGATGCAGACGCGCGGAGGCAAACAAGACGCTATGCTGCTGTAACGTAGTCAAAATGACTTTATTCGCCTCTTGTCGGTTCAAGCCACGAATCTCGGCCAACGGCACTAACTCGCTGTTAAAAAATTTACCATCGCCGCCTATCAACACCCGTGGCTTTTCTTGCGGGAAATGCGCCCGCATCACCAGCCAGTCGTCGTTACCGTGCGCCGCTGCCGTATGTACCAAGCCAGTACCGGCATCGGTGGTCACATGGTCCCCGGTAATCACCGGCACCTGACGTGGGTCAAACGGATGTGCCAGCATCAACCCCTGCAAAGCCTCTCCGCTACAGGTGGCCAGCACCTGACTGTCTGTTTCACCATAGCGCGCCAAGGTGGCTTCAACCAATGCCTGCGCCAAAATCAGCAGGCCTCTAGAGGTATGAATCAACGCATATTCCAGCCCAGCATTGACGCTGACCGCCTGGTTAGCTGGCAAGGTCCAAGGCGTGGTAGTCCAGATAACGGCATAGGCATCGCCCTCCACGCGGGTGCCAAATGCGCGGCTTAAGGCAGTGGTATCCACCACTTTAAAGCCCACATCAATGGCCGGTGAATTCACGTCTTCGTACTCGACTTCTGCCTCAGCCAGCGCTGAACCACAATCCACGCACCAATGCACCGGCTTAGAGCCTTGGTATAAATAGCCGTTTTGATAGATTTCGCCCAAGGCACGCATGATGTCTGCCTCGGTGTTAAAGTCCATGGTCAAATAGGGATTGTCCCAATCACCCAATACCCCCAGACGAATAAAGTCTTTTTTCTGTTTTTCGACTTGCTCAGCCGCATAGGCGCGACAAAGCTCGCGAAAACGGGCAGGCGCAATGTCTTTGCCATGCTGCTTTTCAACCACCAGCTCAATCGGCAAACCGTGACAATCCCAGCCGGGCACATAAGGCGCATCAAAACCACTCATGGTTTTGGCTTTGATGATGATGTCTTTGAGGATTTTGTTAACGGCATGGCCAATATGAATATCGCCGTTGGCATAGGGCGGGCCGTCATGCAGAATAAAGCTGGGGGCGCCTTTGCGCTTGGCGCGGATGCGCTGATATACCTTGCGTTCTTGCCAGCGTTGCAGCCAGTTGGGTTCGCGCTCGGCCAAATCGCCGCGCATCGGAAACGTTGTTTCCGGTAAATTCAGTGGGTAGGTCGAATCTTTGCTTTGGTCA
>JAIXZQ010000228.1 GCA_027489475.1 Methylophilus sp. | reverse complement strand
TGGATATTACCCGTGCGTGGGATCCGTCCTTGGCCATGGTGATGCTGGGCGCGATTGCCGTGGCACTGCCAGGGTTTGTTATTGCGGCACGCTGGTCCGTGAGCAAACTGGGTCAGCCTATGCAACTGCCCACCGCGCGTCAAATTGACCGTCCACTGTTGCTGGGGGCGGCCTTGTTTGGCATTGGCTGGGGCATGGTGGGCTTGTGTCCTGGTCCTGCGCTGGCCTCATTGCTGACCGGTGGCGCACCCGTCTGGCTGTTTGTATTCAGTATGCTGGCCGGGATGGGGCTGCACGCTGCGTTAACACGGCGAGGCTGGCTTTAAGGCTAGCGCACAGACTGCCCGCGTCATTTCAATGTGTACACGCGCCCAGAGTGGGCGCGTGCTTGGCGCCAGCCCTTTCTTAAGTCCGTTCACTTTGTTTTTTTATTGCGTCCGCGCTTTGTTATTGTGTCTGCGCTTGAGCACGCTCAAGTGTGTTGTTTCAGGCCGTCATCGCTTAAGAAATCGCCAAACAGATTTTGCCAACATGCTGGTTACTTTCTTGATATTGAAACGCCGCCACCATCTCTTCTAGCGCGAATACTTTGTCTACCACCGGCGTCATGCCGTTGCTGTCTATGGCTTGAATCATCGCTTGCTGTTGTGAGCGGTTACCCACCAATACGCCTTGCAGCCGTAGTTGTTTAATCAAGGCCGTGACCAGCGAAAAATCTCCACTCAGGCCAGTCAAAATGCCGATGACGGACACATGCCCGCCCACCCGTGCCGCCAGCATAGACTGCTCTAGCGTGGCGGGGCCGCCCACTTCAACCACATGGTCCACGCCACGTCCCCCGGTTAGTTCGCGGGCTAGCACCCCCCACTGTGGCGTGCGTTTGTAATGAATGACATGGTCGGCGCCCAGGGCTTTCAGCGTTTCGAGTTTGGCCTCACTCGAAGAGGTGGCAATCACTTTTGCGCCCGCCAGTTTGGCAAATTGCAAAGCAAATATCGACACGCCGCCGGTGCCTTGTACCAATACGGTATCGCCCGGTTTTAAGGCGTCGTCTGCAAACAATGCCCGCCAAGCGGTCAATGCGGCAGTGGTGAGGGTGGCGGCTTGCACATGGCTCCAGCCTTTAGGCGCGAGGGTAAATGCGTTGACATGGGCGGTGACTAATTCTCTGGCGTAGCCATCCACCCCATCACCGGGCACCGTGGCAAACCCTTCAACCTGTGGCTGACCGGCCTGCCAAGTCGGAAAAAACGTACTCACCACATGGTCGCCCACCTTGAATTCGCTGACGTCTGGCCCAACCGCGATGACTTCGCCAGCCCCATCGGCCATGGGGATGCGCGGCTCGCTGGGCCCCCACATGCCGCTGACGACCGCAAAATCATGGTAATTCAGGGCATTGGCAAACAGTCGCACGGTGATTTCGCCTGCGCGTGGCTCAGCCGCCGGACGCTCGCCCAGCGTGACATTTTGATAACCGCCGCCGGTGTTTAAAATAATGGCTTTGCTCATGGTTGACTCCTAAAAAGAGGGGTGCGCGACACGCGCACCCAGGGTATTCATGCATCATGCATATGTAGGGGGCTGATACGCAATACCATTATGTGAGCGCCGCAATGCGCATAACAGTAGGTTGCCCACGCGGCGCTTTAACGCAGTAAAAAAACGTTTATTAATCGGTGAGCATACACATACATACACCCATGTATGTTAACATCGTTTGCAAGCTGTGTTGTAATTGTGCACACGCAGGCAACACGCAAACAAGACTTTTTTTGCAAAGGATTTCCTTCGATGAAACTGCATATCAATGGCAAAGAAACCACGCTGGCCGTCACAGACGACATGCCGCTGTTATGGGCGCTCCGCGATGTGGCGGGCATGACCGGTACCAAATTTGGCTGTGGCATGGCGCAATGTGGGGCCTGCACGGTGCATTTAGATGGTCAAGCCATTCGGGCATGTGTGACCCCTGTCAGCGCCGCCGTGGGTAAGCACATCACCACCATTGAAGCCATGCAAGCAGACAAAATCGGGCAGGCCGTGCAAGCCGCTTGGCAGCAGATAGATGTGGTGCAGTGTGGCTACTGCCAGTCTGGACAGATTATGTCGGCCACCGCGCTGCTCAAACAAAATCCAAAACCGTCGGATGCCGAGATTGATGCTGCCATGAACGGCAATATCTGTCGCTGTGGCACCTATCCTCGTATTCGTGCAGCCATTCATGCCGCTGCCGCTACGCTCGCTTAAGGAGCCTGCCATGACTGATGCAATTAATCTGGCCCGTCGCGGGTTTATCAAACACACCGCGCTGGTGGCTGGGAGTTTGGTGGTAGCGTTTAGCATTCCACAGGCCAAACGCTTTATCGGCGTGGCCGAGGCGGCAGAAGCCCTGCCGCTCCCTGCGCCCAACGCATTTTTACGCATAGGCGCCGATGACAGTATCACGGTCTTATTGGCGCATAGTGAGATGGGGCAGGGCATTTGGACCACCTTGCCCATGCTGATTGCCGATGAGCTGGATGCCGATTGGAGCCAGATTCGGGTAGAACACGCCCCCGCCGCCCCCAGCTATATCCACACCGCCTATGGCATTCAAATCACCGGCGGTTCGTCAACCACATGGTCTGAGTTTGAGCGCTACCGTCAAGCCGGGGCACTGACCCGGGCTTTGCTGTTGCAAGCCGCGGCGCAAGAATGGCAAGTGCCCGTTGACCGCTTGCGGACAGAAAACGGCCGGGTCATCTATGGCCAGCAAACACGCAGTTATGGACAATTGGTGCAAACTGCCAGCAGCCTGCCAACACCCACCTCGGTGACCTTGAAAGCGCCAGAACAATGGAAGTTTATTGGCAAGCCGACCAAGCGCCTAGACAGTGCTGCCAAAATCAATGGCACCGCACAGTTTGGTCAAGATGTGCAGTTTGACGGCTTGAAAGTGGCCATGGTGGCGCGTGCGCCGGTATTTGGCGCGCAATTAACGCAGGTGGATGACCGCGCCGCACGGGCTGTGCCCGGCGTGATTAAGGTGGTCACTGTGCCCACTGGGGTGGCGGTGATTGCCGAACATACTTGGGCGGCTAAACAAGGCCGTGAGGCCCTCAAGCTGACATGGTCAAAGGTGCAGACTGCGCATGCAGATACCCCTGCGCTGGTGAGCCACTATCAGCAGTTGGCCACACAACCCGGCCTGACAGCCGCGCAAGCAGGCAGCCCAGACAGCGTCCAAGCCAGCCAGACAGTACAGGCCGAATATGTGTTGCCTTATCTGGCACACGCGCCCATGGAACCGCTGAACTGCACGGTTAAGCTGAGCGCAGACGGCTGCGATATTTGGACTGGCACGCAAATGCAACCCACCGAGCAAGCGGCAGCTGCCAAAATTTTGGGACTCAAGCCTGAACAAGTGCGTATCCA
>JAIXZQ010000284.1 GCA_027489475.1 Methylophilus sp. | reverse complement strand
AGATTCGCCTTGCAACAGTAGCGGATAACTGAGCCCCAATGTGGCAAAAGCCTCTTTAAGCAAGGCATGCACTTCGCGCATGGCTTTTAACGTGGTACACAGCACAAATGCGCGGCCACGGCTGGCTTGCAACACCGGCACGCTGACGGCGGCCACGGCAGCGGCATACGCGCTGCTATTGGGCGCTGGCATGCCACTGGGCACGTATAATTTGGCCTGGGCGGCATAATCAAACGGGCTTTGCCAATGACGGGTCTGGGCGGCCAACAAGCCCATTTGTTGTTGATAATGGCTAAAGTCACTCTTGACGGCCAAGGTGGCGGAGGTGAATATCCACGCACGCGGCTGGGAATTGAGTTGTTTGCCAAAACCCTCGGCGACACTGAGCGGGGTGGCGTGTAGTTGCACACTGTGGCTAAACACCTCCACCCAGCGCACCAGATTACTGTGGCCTGCAGTACGCCACCGCTCGAGCAACAGCAGCAAACTTTCGCCTCTTTGCCAGCATTTTTCCAACATCGGGTCGCGTCCCGCCTGCGTTTCGAGCACCGCCGTGAGGGCGGCCAGCGTCAAATACAGGTGGTCATAGCTTTCTGCAAAGCGCGGTAATTGCTGCGCTTTTTGGCTAGGCATGCGCGCGCCTTCAAACTGAAACACCAGTCTAAAATCGCGACAAGCTTTTTCCAGCGGCGGCACTGCCTCGCTGAGCGCCACACAGTCCTTGGCCAAGGTTAGATGGGCCATCTGGCTATCGCGCGCCAAATCCATCAGTTGTGAGGTGGAGATATCTTCCCCAAAAAACAGCCCGGCAATTTCTGGCAACTGGTGCGCCTCGTCAAACACCACCGTATTCGCACTCGGTAACAACTCTGCCACGCCTTCGTCACGCAACATCACATCGGCAAAAAACAAATGGTGATTCACCACCACCACGTCAGCAGCCAAGGCTTGTTTGCGCGCCTCCATGACAAAGCATTGTTTGTAATACTGGCACTCTTGGCCAACACAGTTATCGCGGGTAGAGGTCACCTGTTGCCAAACCGTGGCTTGTTCGGGGACGGCCACCAGCTCCGCTTTGTCGCCGGTTTGGCTGTGTTCTGCAAAGCTTTGCAACAGTGGTAGATATTGCGCATCCTCGCGGGATTGAAAGCGCCCCTCTTGGCTCACGCGTTGTAAATGGTAGTGACAAATATAGTTAGCGCGGCCTTTGAGCATGGCCACGGTGACCGGCACCTTAAGCGCCTCGCGCACGGCAGGCAGGTCACGCTGATAAAGCTGGTCTTGCAGGGTCTTGGTGCCGGTGGAGAGAATCACCTTGCCTCCAGACAATAAGGCAGGCACCAGATAAGCATAGGTTTTACCCGTACCCGTGCCCGCCTCAGCCACCAATTGCTGTTGCTGCGCAATGGCTTCAGCAATGGCTTGCGCCATTTCTCGCTGTTGCGGGCGGGTACGAAATCCGGGCAGCGCCTGCGCTAAGGGCCCTTGTTCAGCAAACGCTGCACTGACTTGTTGCGGTAAAGACATGCTTGAATTATCCCATGCGCACAGCAAAAAAGTGTGGTTTTTTCACGGCGGCGACGCTGGCCAAGCCCAAGTATTGCAGGCGTTTGGCTTGCATGTGACGATGATCTGTGGCAAGGTTCAGCCTGTTGTGCTTAAGGTGAAAGTCACTTGCCTTTTTTCTCAAGTATTTGATTGTGATGCGTATTTCTTTTTTCCGTTTGTCTCTGTTGTTGATCAGTGCCTTGCTTTGTCAATGCAAAAGCGTTGCTGCGCCCGGCGATGATAAACGCTGGCAAAACGCCTACAGCTATACACAAGATCAAGTCCGTGAAACGCAACCCGGCGTGGCAGGGTCTTGGTCTAGCAAAGTCGAAGAAATTCTGATTAGCGCGCTCAGCCTGACTGGGGTGGACTATAAATATGGCGGCCGTAGCCCAGAAACGGGCTTTGATTGCAGCGGATTTGTGCAATATGTATTTATGCAAGCCGCCCAAATCGCGTTACCTCCCTCGGCACGAACCATCAGTCAGATGGGTAATACGGTTAAACGTGAAGACTTACAGCCTGGAGATTTGGTATTTTTTAATACCTTAAAATCTGCTTTTTCGCATGTGGGCATTTATGTCGGAAACAATCAGTTTGTGCATGCGCCGCGTGCGGGCGCCAAAGTACGCGTTGAAAGCCTAGACGAGCGCTACTGGAGTAGCCGCTACAATGGCGCTAAGCGCATCGAAGTGGAAGCCGCGCAATAAGCCCATCAGCGGCATAGCTACACCATTGAATATGCGTTGCATCGTTCAATCGTCAGAGGCATGCGATTGAACTTGCGTCAGCTTGACCGGAGTATCGCTGTGTCCTAAGGCGCGCTGCGGGTCTATGCGGTCCCGGATTAACTGCTTGAGCTCTTTTGCCTCAGGAAACCGCCCGGCCAATTTACGCGAAAAAATCAACTCATCGTTAAAGCGCACGTCGAGGTTGCCCCCGCTTCCCGGACACAGATTAACCGACGCCAAATCTGCCTCAAAGGTGGTTAACAGCTCTTGGGCCAACCAAGCAGCGCGCAGCAACCAGCGGCACTGTGTACAAAATGTAATTTCTACGATAGGCTTTTGCATGTTTATAGCTCGTGTTATCCGCAGACTATCGTCGGTTGCGGGGTTAATCAATACAGGGGGTCAGCGCTGTTTATCAAGTGCACTGCGTGTGTCAAAATGAACTTAACCCACCTTTGTTGACTCTTTGCAAACAGGTTGTGGTGAGCCACATGCGCCTGAATGCCAAGCGTGTTAGCATGTCGGACACCACAATAGACTGCAAACAGATAATCAACCGCCGCACGTATGTGCTTAAGTTGAGATACACTGCGTGCATGGGCTGATTCGGTCTATTTTATTCTTCGCTCTATTATTCACACAAGGCTAGGTATGCGTTCCAAATTAGAAAAATTCGGCTTGCTGGGTGCAGGCGTATTCGTCGGGATACTGGTCAGTATCAATATTTCTGCCTGGGCTGACAAAACGGCCACCTCACAACTGCCCATCGACGAGTTGCGTGTGTTCGCCGAAGTGTTTGCCAAAGTGAAATCTGATTATGTGGAATCCGTCGAAGACAAAAAACTGATTAATGAGGCTTTGTCAGGCATGTTGCAAGGTCTAGACCCGCATTCTACGTTTATGGATGCCGACGCTTATAAAGAGCTGCAAGCTGGCACACAAGGCGAATTTGGCGGGTTGGGCATTGAAGTAGCGATGGAAGACGGCTTGGTGAAAGTGGTGACCCCAATTGAAGACAGCCCCGCCTACAAGGCAGGGCTGAAATCCGGCGATTTGATTATGAAGTTGGATGACACGCAAGTGCGCGGCCTGACGTTGAACGATGCGGTAAAACGCATGCGTGGGGTACCAGACACCAAAATTACCTTAACCGTGTTGCGTAAAGGTGAAGATAAACCACTGACCTTTGTACTGACCCGAGCCGTGATTAAATCGCAAAGCGTTAAGAACAAATGGATAGAGCAAGACTATGGTTATGTTCGTATCACTCAGTTCCAAGACCGAACTGGT
>JAIXZQ010000136.1 GCA_027489475.1 Methylophilus sp. | reverse complement strand
CCCCCGTCAACAAATGCACTCAAGCGAAACTGGTTGGACTGGTTGACAAAGGGCACCGGCATAAACAACTCTACGTTACCGACAAAGCGCTTGGTACCCCCAATCGCAAAGTCCGCGCCCGATTGTGGGTTGATATCACGCGGCCCCAGCGACGAGTTCAAATAGCCACGCACACTGTTCACACCGCCCGCAAAGAAGTTTTTGAAGAATGGAAAGTTTTTACCGCCATAGCTATTGGCATAGCCCGCTTCACCGTTAAGCATCAAGGTAAAGTCTTTTCCTAAGTCCTTAAACCAGCTATGTTGGTAGCTGACTTTATAGTATTGCAAATCTAGCCCAGGAATAGACACGTCACCGCTCAAGCGCTGTAACACGCCGCGGCGTGGAAACAGAATATTATCGCGCGAGTCAAAGGTCCAGCCAGCGTTGAATACGATGGAGTTACTGCTACAACCGGTAGTATTGCCGCAGAATTTCAAATACTGAATCGGGCTACTTGCAGATAACTCAACATCGGTTAAATCGAGGGTCAAGCCAGCGCTGATAAAGTCCAGCTCAGACATGGGCATGCCAAAGCGCACGCCCAAGCCATAGGATTGGCTATTGTAGGTACCCACGTTCAACTGGGTTGAGTTACGGCGGCTGGTATCCACATCACGACGATAAATATCAAAGCCGCGGCTAATGCCGTCAGGGGTGAAATAAGGGTCGGTGTATGACAGCGAGTACACGGTGTTAAAGCTGCTGGTATTGACCTGCAATGCTACCCGGTTACCGGTGCCCAAAAAGTTAGGCTGGTTGATGTTAAAACCCAAGACCACGCCATCATTACTCGACAAACCTGCACCAAACTGTACGCTACCGGTGGCGCGTTCTGCCACGGTCACATTCATATCAACCTGATCGTTAATACCGGGTACACCAGGCGTTTCGACTTCGACCGTATCAAAGAAGTTAAGCCGTTGAATCCGCTCTTTTGAGCGCTTAATCTTATCTCCAGCATACCAAGCTGATTCGAGCTGACGCATCTCGCGTCTGACCACCGAGTCACGGGTACGGGTATTGCCCTGCACGTTGATGCGTCTGACATAGACTTTTTTGCCTGGATCGACAAAAAAGGTAAACGCTACCGTGTGGTCTTGCTTGTTGATTTCAGGCACTGCATTGACGTTGGCAAAGGCATAGCCCTCCTCGCCCAGTTTGTCATTGATGCCTTTGCTGGCATCGGTCACCTTTTGTCGGTTAAACACGTCACCATTTTGAATATTGATCAGCTTACGCAGCTCGTCTTCTGGCAGTAACATCTCGCCCGCCAGCTTGGTTTGGGTGATGGTGTATTTTTCGCCTTCCGTCAGGTTGATGGTGATGTACACATCGCGCTTATCAGGTGAAATAGACACTTGAGTAGAGTCAATCGAAAACTCCAAATAACCCTGATTCATATAAAACGAACGTAGCGACTCAAGGTCAGCGGTCAGTTTTTGTTTGGAATACTGATCGTCTTTGTTCCACCAACTCATCCAATTAGGCGTGGTGAGCAAAAAGTTTGCGCGCAAATCTTCGGTTTTAAACAGATGGTTACCCACAATATTAATATCGCGGATTTTTGCGGCGGGGCCTTCGGTGATTTCAAAACTGATGGCCACCCGATTTCGTTCAAGTGGGCTGGCTGTGGCTTTGACCTCAGCGCTGTACTTGCCTTGCGACAAATACTGGCGTTTGATTTCTTGCTCGGCACGGTCTAGCTGGGCTTTGTCAAAGATCTGCCCTTCGGCAAGGCCCACCTGCTTGAGGCCTTCTTTAATCTTGTCAGTCTGAAAGGATTTATTCCCGCTAAAATCAATTTGAGAAATGGATGGCCGCTCTTGCACGGTCACCACCAGCACATCGGCTTCGTTTTCAATGCGGATATCTTTGAAGAATCCAGTGGCATACAGCGATTTAATCGCCTGTGCCGCTTTTTCATCACTCATGACATCGCCCACTTGCATGGGCAAATAATTGAATACCGTTCCGGGTTCAGTGCGCTGCAAGCCCTCAACACGTATGTCTTTGATTACAAATGGCTCTGTAGCATATGCATTCAAGTGCATCAACCCGGCCAGAAGACATAACAAAAATTTGGAGCTGGATTTTATTCTCATTCACTATGCTTTCAACCAATCAGGTAGCGCTGGATGTCGTTTAAAAACGCCACCATCATTAACGCCCCTAATATGCCCAAACCCAATCGCTGGGTCACTGCCAGCACCTTTTCGGGCAAAGGTTCTCCCCGAACCCACTCCGCCATATGATACAACAAATGCCCGCCATCCAATACTGGAATTGGTAGCAGATTCATGACTGCGATACTGATACTGAGCAGCGCGATAAAGCCAACATACGGTTTAAGGCCCATTTCGGCAGATTCACCTGCGGCATCTGCGATGCTCACTGGACCACTGAGTGCTTTCAATGAGGCTTGTCCAGTCAGCATCTTGCCCAACAAGCGTAAGGTAAAGCCTATGGTTTCTTGCATTTTATGCAATGCACGGCTGGCAGCTTGCAGCATGCCAAACTGTCGCACAACCTGATAAGGGCGCATATCCACCGCTTGCATGCTGACGGCCGCGCCTAAACGCCCCATGGCCTGGCCGCCTTGGAGTACTTTTTCCGGCACCAGGGTGACATTAAAGACCTGTGATTGACGGGCGTATTCGATACGTAAGGGTTTACCTGGTTGTCCGCGTACCCATTTGACGAACTGTTGCCAGTCCGATACGGGCTTTTGATTGACACGCAACACGCGATCGCCAGGTTGCAGGCCGCTTTTTTCTGCCACTGAACCGGGCAATATCTCACCAATCACTGCGGGCACCACTGGCATTAAGACAGACAGCCCGGCTTTTTGCATCACCTCTGCATCTGGTTCCCCAGGCAAGCGCGCCAGCACCAAGGTTTGCTGATGTTGTTCGCCTTCTGGCGTACGCGTTGTGATGGTAACCGTGCGGTGCGCCAACCATGCTTCCATCATATGCCATTGTGCATCTTGCCAAGTGGCCATGGCCTCACCATCCAGCGCCACAATCAAGTCCCCTTGCCGGAGTTTTGCTGCGGCCGCCAGTGAGTTGGGTTCAATCGGGCCTATCAGTGGCTTCATGCCAATCTCACCCTGTACAATCAGCGCCCAATAACAAAAAAACGCCAACAGCAGATTAGCCAAAGGGCCAGCAAATACAATCCACATTTTGGCAGCCATCGACTGCCGGTCAAAGGCTTGTTGCCATGGGTCGTTGGCAGCTTGGGTAGATAAGAGAGGCACTGCTGCGGCTTGTTCTGGGTCACGGCTATCTAGCATCTTGACGTACCCGCCAAGCGGAATCCACGACAAGACCCAAGTGGTCGCTGTAGGTGCTGCCTGATACGACAGAATGGGGCGACCAAAGCCGATAGAAAACTTGAGTACACGCACGCCTACACTCTTGGCGGCCAGATAATGGCCAAATTCATGGATGGTGACCAAAACACCGATGGCCACGATAAAGGCCAGCACCGTCATCATCGTCCAGCCACCTGACGGTGCAATGCATCACCTCGGCGACTGATCATTGTATGAACATGCGCACGGGCTTGGCCATCCACTGACAACAATTGCTCTATCGATTCAACGGCGGCAACAGGGAGCGCCTGCAAGGTTTCTTCAATCAAATAAGCAATATCAACGTAACGAATACGCTCTTCTAAAAAGGCAGCCACGGCCACTTCATTGGCGGCATTAAGCATGGCGGGTGCGGTGCCGCCCGCAGCCAATGCGTCATACGCCAGCCGCAAACAGGGAAAGCGCGTAGTATCCGGCGCTTCAAATTCTAGTTTAGCCACCTCAATCAAACTCAAGGGTTTAACCGCTGCTGTAATACGCGCCGGAAAGCCTAAGCCATAAGCAATCGGCGTGCGCATGTCTGGATTGCCCAATTGCGCGAGAATACTGCCATCCACATAAGACACCAGAGAATGAATCACGCTTTGCGGATGTACCACCACCTCAATCTGCTGTGGTTTGGCATTGAATAACCAATGCGCCTCAATGACCTCCAAGCCTTTATTCATCAAGGTCGACGAATCAATGGTAATTTTGGCGCCCATCACCCAATTAGGATGCTTGAGTGCCAGTGCGGGGGTCACCTCCTGCAGTTGCGCCGCGCTGTAGCGCCTAAACGGGCCGCCAGACGCAGTCAAAATGATTTGATTGACGCCCACCTCAGACAAGTCGGTATAGCTTTGTCGCGGCATGACCTGAAAAATAGCATTGT
>JAIXZQ010000128.1 GCA_027489475.1 Methylophilus sp. | reverse complement strand
AGCGTGCGCCGGTGGCTTGTGCCACCCGCAACATGGTTTGCAATGCGATGCTCTCTGCCGCGGCGGGAATCCCTTTTAACCCCAGCCGAGAAGCGATTTCGGCATGATGCGCCACCCCATTTTTGGCCAGATAGGGGTCTTCAGCGCGCATAAACAAGGTGTAGCCAAACGTTGCGGCATATTCAAAAGCACGCCACAACACCTGCGTATCGACGATGGCTTCATCCGCCTGTGAGAAGCCCACACAACCGGCGGCCGTCAGTGCATACATTTCGGTGAGCAACTGGCCTTGCAGTTGACGGGTAACTGCACCTAAAGGGTAGACGTGCGCTAATGCCTGTGACTTGGCGCGATGTTTAAGCATTTCGACCAATCCCGGTTCGTCGAGCACCGGGTCGGTGTCTGGTGGACACGCCAAGCTGGTGACGCCGCCTGCCATGGCGGCGCGCAGCTCACTGAGCAAGGTGGCTTTGTATTCACTGCCGGGCTCGCGCAAACGTGCGCACAAGTCTACCAAGCCGGGTAAAACCCATTTACCTTGTGCCTCTAAAGTTTGGTCGGCAACAAACCCTGCGGGCGCTTGGCCAATCGCGGCAATACGGCCTTGGCTGATATACACATCAGTCACTTGGTCGAGTGATTGGCTGGCATCTAATACGCGGCCTTGTTTAATTAACACGTTCATGCGGCGTTTCCTCCTCCCAGCAGTGCCATGACCGCCATGCGTACTGCAATGCCATAAGTGACTTGCGGCAATATCACAGACTGGCGGCCATCCGCCACGGCAGAGTCTATCTCCACCCCGCGGTTCATCGGGCCGGGGTGCATGACGATGGCATCCGGCCGCGCCAGCGCTAAGCGCTCAGGGGTGAGGCCAAAGGTTTGAAAAAATTCTTGTGAGCTGGGCAGCAATGCACCCGACATCCGTTCGTTTTGCAGGCGCAGCATCATCACCACATCCACGTCTTTTAAGCCGTGCTCCATGTTGTGGAATACCTGTACTCCCAGTTTCTCAACATCGGTGGGTAACAAGGTAAGCGGTGCAATGACACGGATTTCAGGCACTCCTAAGGTGGTCAAGGCATGGATTTCACTGCGCGCCACCCGTGAGTGCAAGACGTCACCGACTATCGCCACCCGTAGGTTGTGCAGTTCAGGCTTGTACTTACGAATGGTAAATACGTCCAGCAGTCCTTGCGTAGGGTGGGCATGGCGGCCATCCCCGGCGTTGATGACGCTGATATGCGGCGGCACGTGTTGCGCAATAAAGTGCGCAGCGCCACTTTGCTGGTGACGTACCACAAATATATCGGCATGCATGGCAATCAGGTTATTCACCGTATCCAAAATGGTTTCGCCTTTGGATTGCGATGAGGTGCTGACATTTAAATTCAGCACATCAGCAGACAGGCGTTTGGCGGCGATTTCAAAGGTGGTGCGGGTTCGGGTACTATTTTCAAAAAAGATATTGCACACCGTTTTGCCACGCAGCAAAGGCACTTTTTTGACTTCGCGCTCGGCGACGCCTACAAAGTTTTCTGCGGTATCCAAAATTTCATTGAGGATACGTTTTGGCAGCCCTTCGATGCTGAGCAGATGTTGTAGCTGGCCTTGCGTATTGAGTTGTGGGTTATACATGGCGGGCTGCTCCCGATGACTCTGTGGCGGCGCTGGTCAAACGCAATTGCAAACGACCTTGGGTGTTCATCGACAACTCAAACGCCTGTTCCGCTTGCAGGGGTAAATCGGCTCCGCTGATATCCGGCCGGATAGGCAGTTGTGCGCCTCCCCGATTAATCAATACCGCCAATTCAATCTTGGCCGGGCGGCCATAATCAAACAACTCATTCATCACGGCGCGCGTGGTGCGTCCGGTGTAAAAAATATCGTCGATTAAAATCAAGTGGCGACCATTCACGTCAAACGGAATAAACGCCGGTTGGGCGGCCGATTTCAGACCACGGCGGGTGTAGTCATCACGATACATGGCAGCATCCAGCTTGCCGCTGTCTATCGTATAGCCCAGCTCGGCACGCAGGCGCGCTAACAGTTTTTCCATCAACCAGACGCCGCCGGTATAAATGCCTACCAGCGCGGTTTCTGCGGTGACCCGCGGTTTGAGTTGCGCATACAGCGCGTCAAGTAAGTCTTCAGGATCAGGCAGAGTCATAGGTCTCCTGCGCTATGCGCCAGCATGATAAGTATCAAAATAGGATTGCAATATGGTCTGTGCCGCCACTTGGTCGAGCATGGCTTTCTGTGCCCGTCCATGAACCCCGGCTTGACGGAGCGACTGTGCGGCTTCGGCGGATGTCAGGCGCTCATCGACCATCATCACTGGCAGGTTAAAGCGGCCTTCTAGCCGCTGGGCAAACTTTTGCGCCAGTGCCGTCATGGCATGCGCCTCCCCCGACAATGACAGCGGTAGCCCCACCACCAACAGGGCGGGTTGCCAGTCGCGCAGCAAGCGCTCAATGGCAGCAAACCGGGTGGCATTGGCCTCACTGTCTATGGTCTCTAGCGGGTGCGCAAGTTTGAGCAGGGTATCACCGACGGCCACGCCGATACGCCGCTCGCCAAAGTCAAACCCCAGCACGGTGCCCACAATGTCAGCATAACGGCGTTCGGTAATCGGCAGGTGGCTTTGCGTCAAAGGCTGTTTGCCATGCGGCTGCACATCAGGCATGACCAGCCACCTCGGACAGGGTGGCAAAATCCACCCCCAGTTGATGCATGGCCCAACTCAGTTTGTCGTCATTCGGCAATTTGAAAATCAGTTTATGCAGCTGACCATGGTCTTGCAGCGGCAAGGTCAGCCACGCATTGTCTAGAATTTCTTCTTCAAGCTGCCCAGCCGACCAGCCAGTGTAGCCGAGCGCGATAAACAAGTCTGCTGGCGCCTCGTCGCGCGAGGCCGCCTCGAGAATGTCCTTAGAGGAGGTCAGTGCCAATCCATCAGACAGGGTCATGGTGGTGTTAAATTCGCTGGCGGGACTATGTAAAACAAATCCGCGCTCAACCTGCACCGGGCCGCCAAACTGCACCTGACGCGCTTGTTGTTTGGGGACGTCACACGCCATATCCAGTTGTTCAAATAAATCACCCACATTTAATTGCAATGGATGATTGAGGATCAGGCCCATGGCCCCATCGGCATCGTGATTGCATATCAAAATCACGCTTTTGCTAAAGTAGGGGTCTTGCATGGCCGGCATCGCAATCAGTATCTGCCCAGTCAAATTAAGCCGCTGAGGCGTATCTCGTGAAGGGAAGCCCGTGGTCAGTGATGCACTCATGCGGCGCCTGTCTGCCCAGTTGTGGCTTGCTCTGGGCTCAGATAGCCGGTGATTTCAAAGCCAAAGCCATCCATGCTCGGCATTTTGCGCGGGGTGGCCATCAAGCGCATTTTTTTCACGCCTAAATCTAACAAAATCTGCGAGCCGATGCCGTAGTTACGCAACTCTTGATTCAGTACCATGCGTTGATCCGCGCGTAAAATGCGGTCAGTCAGCCCGAGTCCGTCTTCATCGTGGTTAATCAGTACCATGACGCCGCAGGCCGCGCTTTGCAAAGTGCGCATGGCTTGCAGCAGGTTCCAGCTATGTGACTGATGGCTGGTATCCAGCAGGTCTATCATGGACAAGGGTTCATGCACCCTCACCAGTACCTCATCAGCGCTGCGCGGATCGCCTTTCATCAGCACCAGATGCGTTTCTTGCGCAATGGTGTCACGGTAAGCAATCAACCGCATGGGCCCATACACGGTTTCTATTTGGCGTTCGGCACTGCGTTCTATTAGGGTCTCATGACCGGCACGGTAATGAATCAGGTCAGCGATGGTGCCTATTTTGATGTTGTGCTCAGCCGCAACTTGCATCAGGTCTGGAAGACGCGCCATTTCGCCATCATCTTTGAGAATTTCACAAATCACACTGGCGGGTTCGCAGCCCGCAAGTTGTGCCAAATCGCAGCCTGCTTCGGTATGGCCGGCACGCACCAGTACGCCGCCATTCATGGCAGCTAATGGAAAAATATGTCCGGGGCTGACGATGCTGCTGGCATTGGCCTGTTTAGCAATCGCCGCGCGTATGGTGGTGGCACGGTCAGCCGCAGAGATGCCAGTGGTCACCCCTTCTGCAGCTTCGATAGAGACGGTGAAGTTGGTGCCCAGTCGGGTGCCGTTTTTTTGCACCATGGGCGGCAGATTCAACTGGCGGCAACGCTGCTCGGTCAGGGTTAAACAAATCAGACCACGGCCATATTTGGCCATAAAATTGATATGTTCGGCGGTGACAAACTCGGCGGCGATGACAAAGTCGCCCTCGTTTTCGCGGTGTTCATCGTCTACCAGAATCACCATCTTGCCAGCAC
This sequence comes from Methylophilus sp., assembly GCA_027489475.1. Lineage (GTDB taxonomy): Bacteria > Pseudomonadota > Gammaproteobacteria > Burkholderiales > Methylophilaceae > Methylophilus. The sequence goes on along the minus strand of JAIXZQ010000128.1, from coordinate 2,357 downwards.
GGATATCGGCAATGATGGCTTCAATTGGGCTGATTACGCCGGACATGGGCTGGCCTCCCAAGTTTGCATGCGTTCGACATAGCGAGCAATCAAATCAATTTCGAGATTGACTTGGTCTCCTTGCCGAGCGGCATGCATCATGGTGTGTTGCATGGTGTGTGGAATCAGATTAATGCTCACCACATCGTCCACAATCTCGTTGACCGTCAGGCTGATGCCATTGACGCACAACGAGCCTTTTTTGGCGATGTATTTGCTGAGCGCATGCGGGACACGCACTTGCAACAACCAACACTCGCCCGTTTCAGCCAGCGTGGTGATAGTACCTACCCCATCCACATGCCCTGTGACCAAATGCCCACCTAATCGATCTGCCAGACGTAAGGCTTTTTCAAGATTGACCGGCCCCAGTCGATTCAGGCCACAAGTCGCCTCTAGGGACACCTGCGAGACCATGACTTCAAACTGTCTGGCATCAAAGGCCGTGACGGTGAGACAGACGCCATTGACGGCAATGCTGTCACCACATTGCACATCTTGCATCTCAAGGCTGCCAACCTGAATGCGCAATCGACAATCTTGACCTTGGGGGATGATTTCGGCGATCTGGCCGACGCTTTGAATAATGCCTGTAAACATGCTGTGATTTTATCAGTGCTGCATGCTAAAGTAACCCCATTCAACCAACATTTTTCTCTGGGTTAGCCATGCGCACTTCGCAGCCAGACGGTTGCGCGCATGCTGGACTATTGCGTTCTATGACATTTCAACGGCTTGTAATCACCTCATGGCAATGTTTATGCCCGCTTTCAGCCAATCACGCTAAGGCTTGCCCGCAATGACAAATGAGCGTCCCCCCCTACAACCGCTAGACGCAAATGATGCCGGTTTAATGGAGCACACCGTTTCTAGCCAAGTACTGGTTCAAGGCAAATTGCTTACCGTGCGCGATGACGTCGTGCGTTTAGCCAATGGCCATATGACTGGACGTGAATATGTCGAGCATCCCGGCGCAGTCGTGGTGGTGGCGTTAACCGCCGAGGGCGAAGTGATTCTAGAACGCCAGTTTAGATACCCACTCCGGCAAGTGTTTATTGAATTGCCCGCCGGTAAAATAGATGCAGGCGAGCCTGTATTGGTGACTGGGCAGCGAGAGTTGCAAGAAGAAACCGGCTATAGCGCACGGCACTGGCATAAATTGGGCGTGCAACATCCCTGTATTGGCTATTCGAACGAGGTGATTCATGTCTATCTAGCCAGCGGGCTGGTGGCGGGGAACCACGCCCGCGATGCTGATGAAGCCATGACGGTATTTAGCTGGCCTTGGCAACAGGTCATGCAGGCGGTTGAGCAGGGCGTGATTACCGACAGCAAAACCTTGTCTGCCCTGTTGTTAGCGGAACGCTATCTGCGCAAACATACGCTGCCTGACGTTGTGTCGAAGGGCGAGGTGTAAAGCGCAGCCATAGGCTTTTGGGAACAGAAATGTGCGTGCTTAGATAAAGCTTTTCTAAAATTGCACATGGTTTTAAGACAGCATATTAAAAGTGCGCTCGTTACGATAAGACGCGCCAGTGTGATGAGGAGTGATGCATGCAGATCGTACAAATAGGCTGTGGCGACTTGGGGCAGTTGATTGTCGAGGCCACGCTGGCGCACGGACACCGTCTCACCGTGGTGCGAAAATCACCGCGTGCGGTGCCGGCAGGCGCACAACTGTTACAAGCAGACGTGTTGTCCGCGCACAGTTTGGCGCCATTGCAGGCGGTGACTGCCGATATTTTGCTGGTGTGCTTAGCGCCCGTAGCCGGACAAAGCTATCAGCAGACCTATGTGGAAGGGTTGCGCAATGTCTTGCAACAAGTGAATCGTCAGGCACTCAAGCATGTATTTTTTATTTCCAGCACTGGAGTCTATGGTCAACAACAAGGCGAGTGGGTAGACGATGACACGCCTGCGCAGCCTAGCGAGCCTTCCGGTCAGGTCTTGTTAACGGCTGAACAGTGTCTGCAAGACTTGCCCTGCGGGCATACCGCATTACGGTTGTCTGGTATTTATGGCCCACAACGCTTGTATTTGTTACGGCTGTTGCAACAACCTGAGCGCTGGCCGACCGTGACGCATTGGACCAATCGCATTCACGAACAAGATGTGGTGACCACGGTGATGCATTTGTATGACTGCGTTGCACACGGTCAGCCATTACCCCATCACCTGATAGTGACGGATGGGGCGCCGACGCCGCAGCATACGGTCTTGCAATGGTTGGCGGCGGCACGGTCAGTCGCGGCTCCGCCTACACCCCCAGAAACGCCGGCGACGGGTAAACGTATCCGCAATCTAGGCTTGCAACGCTT
>JAIXZQ010000282.1 GCA_027489475.1 Methylophilus sp. | reverse complement strand
TGCGCCTGCAACATTTGCAAAAACAAGGCCTTATGTGCCGCTTGTTGTCTAAAGCTGCGGTTAATGTGTGTGTGCGCCTGTTGCAAAGCGCGTACCAGCGGTGCACTAAAGCCGCTAATACCGCGGCACTGTTGCAGCCACAGAAAGCAGCGCAAAATCGCATCCGGTTTGCGGATAAACAGGTCGTCATGACGGGCGCTCAGCAGTCCTTGTGACAAACTAAAGTCGTCATCCAACAGTTCGGGCGCGGCGTCAGCAGGCTTTATGCGGGCATGCATGCGTTTGAGCAGCACTTCATTTTCGATGATGATGGCGCGCGCACTGCGATAAAAACCTTGCATCAGTTGTTCACTGGCGCGTTTTTGCGCCGCGTTTTGCAAGCCCATCTGTGTGGCCAAGGTGTTTTGATAATCAAACAGCAGGCGGTCTTCGCGACGGTTTGATAGCAGATGCAAGCGGATACGCAGATTTTGTAGCAAGCGCTCATGGCGACGGATTTGGCTGGCTTGACGCCGCGTCAGCAATCCAGCTGTGACCAAGGCTTGCCAGTCGCGGCCTAGTCCCTGACTCTGCGCCAGCCATAAAATCATATGCAGGTCGCGCAGGCCGCCCGGACTTTCTTTGAGATTGGGTTCGAGGTTATAGGCGGTGTCATGAAACTTGGCATGACGGAGTTGTTGCTCGCGCAGCTTGTCGGCAAAAAACACAGCGCTATCGAGTTGCGCGTCTAGCGCGTGGCGCAAAGATTGAAAGCCCACTTTATTGCCAATCAGCCAACGTGCCTCTAGCAGGTTGGTCATCACCGTGACATCTTGCCGCGCTTCATCCAAACACTCAGAAAGGCTGCGCACACTGTGGCCTATGTGCAGACCGATATCCCACAAGTGACCAATCACCGTCTCGACTTCGCTTTGCAGGGTCGCGGCCGCCTGCTCAGGCAATAAAATCAAGAGGTCGATATCCGAATGTGGGTAGAGCTCACCTCGGCCATAGCCGCCCACGGCAATCAGGCTGACGGAGGCGGGTAAGTCATGGGCGCGCCACACGGTTTTGAGAAACTGGTCTAGCGCCCGGCAATGTTGTTGCAATAAGCGGCGTGCGCTGGGGGCGTTGAGATAAGCGGTGGCCAGGTCTTGCCGCGTTTGTTGCAGCGACTCTCGCCATTGCTTTAATTGCTCGCGGGAGATCACAGTCATACGGCAACGCTCTATAGGGCGGGACGGGGAGGGGTGCCAGCCGAAACGGTCATGATTTCAAAGCCTTCTTCAGTGACCAACACAGTGTGTTCCCACTGCGCTGACAGGCTGCGGTCTTTGGTCACCACCGTCCAGCCATCTGGCATAAATTTGATATCGCGGCGACCCGCGTTAATCATGGGTTCTATGGTGAATATCATGCCCGCTTGCAACTTGACGCCAGTGCCGGGGCGGCCGTAGTGCAATACTTGGGGCTCGCAGTGAAATTTTTTGCCTATGCCATGCCCACAAAATTCACGCACGATGCTGTAGCCATTTTTTTCGGCAAACGACTGAATCGCATAGCCAACATCGCCCAGCGTATTACCCGGCTTAACTTGCGCAATGCCACGCCACATGGCTTGATAAGTCAGGTCACACAGGCGTTGTGCTTGCGGCGTCACCGACCCTACGCAAAACATGCGCGAGGTGTCGCCGTGATAGCCGTCTTTGATAACGGTGATGTCGATATTGACGATATCGCCGTTTTTAAGGGCTTTTTCACTGGGAACGCCATGACAGATTTGCTGGTTAATTGAGGTGCAAATAGATTTGGGGTAAGGCGTATGGCCATCTGGCGCGTAATTGAGTGGCGCCGGAATCGCCTGCTGTACGTTGACAATATAGTCGTGACACAGCTGATCTAGTCGATTCGTGGTGACGCCATCCACCACAAAGGGGGTGATGTAATCCAGCACCTCAGAGGCCAGTCGGCCAGCGATGCGCATTTTTTCAATCTCTTCAGGGGTGTGCAGAATAATGGCCATATGGATGCAGGGGTCGCTCTGTTGCGTTGCCAACAACAAAGGGAATTTCAATCAAAAAAGTCATTCTAACATAGGCTTTTCGCTCTCTTGCCTAAAGAAATCGTGAAGTCTGTCCGTTAATAGGTTGAGTCATAAAAGAAATTAACTTGCAAACCACAAGGTGCTCTTGGCATTAAGCCAGTTCGCCTTGTTTTAAACTAACACAGTATGAATCGCCTTGGAGACCATAAGGTATGGTGACCCTCACCGAAGCACGCAGTCAAAAGTCACTTGAGACCTGGGTGTCGTATTTTAAACAAGCTGAGATTCCCGTCTTGCGGCAAACTGCGCGCGAACTGGCTGATTTGCAGGCGCGTCAGGACGATGTGGGTGCGCGAGATATTAGCCGGGTGGTGATTAACGACCCGCTGATGATGGTGAAAGTGTTGTCTTACGCCAATAATCATCGCAGCCGTCACCAACTGCAAGATTTGGTGCAGGTCGAACAGGCCATCATCATGATGGGCTCTGGCACTTTTTTTGCACAGATTCCCACCGTGCCGCATGTTGAAGAGGTATTGCAGGAGCATCTTCCCGCGTTAATCGATTTGCTGAAGCTGATGATACGTGCCCACCGCGCGGGATATTTTGCAGCTGAGTTTGCCTCGAGTCTGATGGATTTGCATGCCGAAGAGGTGCGGGTGGCGGCCTCGTTATACGATTTTGCCGAAATGATGCTGTGGTGTTTTCATCCCGAAGCCATGACAGAAATCACGCGCCGACAAGAAGCAGATAAAACCCTGCGTAGCCGGGTGGTGCAACAAGAAGTGTTGGGTTTCCGTATCATTGCGCTGCAAGCCGAGCTGGTCAGGCTGTTTAATTTGCCCTCGTTGCTCACAGACTTAATGGATGAAGAGCGTGCGCATTTACCGCGGGTGCGCAATGTGCAATTAGCCGTAAACCTTGCGCGCCATTCGGCCGATGGCTGGGATAACGCTGCTTTGCCCGATGACTATAAAGACATCGCACAACTGCTTCGCGTAGACGTTGCCCGCGTGAAACATCTGGTGGGCGTGCCGGACTAGCGTTGCGTTAGCGCGCTATCAAGCGCAACTGTGCTGCCAGCTTGTCAGCACGCGCCACGCATCCTGCGTGAACGATTTTCCTCAAAATATCCCCCGCGCGGAGACTATGGTGCATCCACTGACTGGTTGCGCGCCACGTGGTGTGCAAATTGCTGTGCCAAGTGCTCAGTCAAGGCTTGGTGCAGGCGGTCAATGACGGCCTCCCACGATTCCTCAGTCGCTTGTCTAAACAGCCGCATGTCTGGATACCACGGGCTGTCTTCTCGATGTTGAAGCCAGCGAAAATGCGCTTGCGCAGGGATTAATAGCCACACTGGCTTACCTAGCGCGGCGGCGAGGTGGGCAACAGCGGTATCCACCGAAATAATCAAGTCTAATTGCATGATCAGTCCAGCGGTCACGCACGCATCTGTGAGCTGGGCATGGTGGCATTCCAGCATCGGAAACCGTTTTAACATGATGTGGTCTTCGCGCTGATAGGCTTTTTGCAAGCTATGCCACTCCACCTCCATCGCTAAAAGTGGCGCCATCAAATAGAGCGGGACACTTCTGAGCCGGTCATACGATTGGCTATTGTCACCACACCAATTCAGCCCGACCCGTAAACGCCTTGCAGGCCCGAGCAAGTGTTGCCATGGCTGGCAGTGGCGTTGATCTACTTGCAGATAAGGCAGGTGCGCGGGGATACTTTCTAGGGTGGTGTGAAACCGTGCAGGCAGGCTCATGAGCGGACACCAAACATCATAATGCGGTAAAGCGCGACCATCCTGACGGATGACCTGCACCGTGGCCTCGTGTGACCACGCGCTGTGAAAGAGTTGAAATAATGGTTCAGGTACGGCCAGCAACAGTTGATTCGGTTTGCAGGCCAGCACTTGCGCCACATAGCGACAAAACTGCAAGGTATCACTCAGGCGTTGTTCGGCCCATAACAAGATTGTTTTACCAATCAGCGGGCCGGCTTCAGGCCATAAGCGCGCACGATCTGCGGCAAAAGCAGTCACATCTGTGGGTGCATGCGGACCACAGTCCGGCAATAGCGTCAGGCGGGCATCATAGTGAGGCCAGCCTGTGGCATAGTCGCCTTGCGCCAACAACAACATACTCCACACATAGCGCGCGCGCGCATGGTCGGGCGCGAGCTGTAAGGCCGCCTCTAAGCTGGGTAGGGCTGCGTCGTGCGCGCCTTGTTCAAACAGCGCCAGTCCGAGGTTGGCCTGCGCCGCGGCATAGCCCGGATACAATTGCAGCGCTTGTCTAAAATCGGCAATCGCCGAAGCAATCTGGCCTTGCTGACACAGCACCACGCCACGGTTGTTATACGGTACCGGCACCCCAGGTTGGGCGGCGATGGCCGCATTAAAGCTGACCAGGGCCGCGTCGATATCGCCTTGCGCTTGCTGGATGAGTGCACGCTGATGCCAGGCTTCGGCAAAGTCGGGGTCTATGGTCACAGCCTGTGCCAAGCTGTTGAGGGCGGCTGGCGCATCGCCTTGCTGCTGACTCAGCATGCCGAGACGGTATTGAAATTGGGCATGTTCGGGGTGCGTGACCACGGCCTGCGCCAGCAATGTCATGGCGGCTTTAAATTGTTGCTGCTGACACATTAAATCCACACACTCGTTGATGGCCTGCGTATTGTGCGGGTCTAGCTTGCAGGCGGTGCGCAGTCTTAAAATGGCCTCAGCGGGCCGCCCTAGGTTATTGAGTGCGCGCGCATCATACACATACAGCTCTGCCTGTTTGCTGCCAAGGGCAATGGCTTGCTTGTAGCTGGTATGGGCCGCCGCAAATTGCTGGGTACGCATCTGCAAGTGTCCGAGTTGCAGATGCAACTCTAGCGCGTGTGGATTCAGCGCAATGGCTTGCAGATAATACTGCTCTGCGGCATAAAATTCTTGTTGTTGCGCCATCAATGCCGCCAGCTTTTGATAGGCAGCCCAATTCTGCGGATCGGCAGTAATCAGCTTGAGCAGTTTGGCAATGGCTTGGTTGTTCATGAAGGCGGTGAAACGACGCGGAGGTGGCGCGCAGAACCTCAAAAGGACGATAGCGGGTTTAAGGTACAATAAGCGGGTGATGACGTCAACGACTCAGCTTAGTGGCTGTGGCTTTAGAAAGGAAACGCATGCTGGTGAAATTATGTTTTTATGGACTGTTATTGTGGCTGGCTTTTTGGGGCTATCGCCAATATCAGCAACCCTCAGACCGGGTACATGTTGGGATGCAGGCGCCCGATTTTACTCTGCCAGATGCAGACGCCAAGCCACGTAAACTGTCTGATTGGCGTGGACAGTGGCTGGTACTGTATTTTTATCCCAAAGACGACACCCCGGGTTGCACCAAAGAAGCCTGTCATTTTCGTGATGATATCCAGCAGATTCATGCACTGGGTGGCGAGGTCATCGGCATTAGCGTGGATACCATAGAAAGCCATGCCGCCTTTGCCAAAAAACACCGCTTGTCGTTTCCGTTGCTGGCAGACAGTGACGGGCAAGTCGCCGCGGCCTATGGCGCCTTGTTTGACCTCAAGGTGTTTCAAGCCGCCAAACGCATGACCTTTATCATAGACCCGCAAGGCAAGGTCGCGCAGACCTATCATCAAGTCAATCCCGATGGTCACAGTCAGGCCATCATCGCCGATCTCAAGCGGCTATCCGCGTTTTAGGATGTCTATGCAAGCACTGTCTTTGATTGTGGCCCACGCCGACCACCGCGTCATTGGTCACCATAACCAACTGCCCTGGCATTTGCCCGAGGATCTTAAACGCTTTAAACAATTGACCATGGGTCACCATATCATCATGGGCCGCAAGACCTTTGAATCCTTAGGCCGTTTGTTGCCGGGACGCACCAGTGTGATAGTGACGCGCGATGTTCACTATCGGGTTGAGGGGGCGTTGGTCGTACATTCTTTGCCACAAGCCTTGGCTGCCTGCGCCACTGACAGCGAACCGTTTTTAATAGGTGGGGCTGAACTGTATGCCGCTGGCTTGGCTTACGTGACACGCCTCTACATTACGCGGGTGTATGCGCAGGTGGGGGGCGATGCATTTTTTCCTGAACTGGATTGGCATGACTGGCAATTGCTGAGCGAAACACCGCATACCTCGGTCAATGGCCTGCATTACAGCGACCAAATTTATCAAAGAATACAGGCGTAAACCCCTAGATTGCGTATGGCCGATTATCTACGCTTGTCTTGCGCCTTGTGGGCCGATCGCTTTTGTAAAATCGGACGCTCTCCGTAAATAGAGGGGGCTTAGGTTGGTAAACAAAAAAGGCATGGTGTATTACCATGCCTTTTTGTTTCGTGTATGCCTAGTCTTCTTGCATCACGCAATCCACATAATAGACAGCCTTGCCATCGACCATCTGTTTTACCAGGCCGTGGTTGTCAGTCTCAAATCCCGGGAACCGCTCATTAAATTCACGGGCAAATTTAAGATAATTCACAATCACCTTGTTAAAGCGTTCGCCCGGAATCAACAAAGGAATGCCGGGTGGGTAGGGCGTCAAGAGCACGGCGGTGACGCGGCCTTCTAGCGCATCAATGGCCACCCGTTCAATCTGGCGGTGCGCCATTTTCGAGAACGCATCGGTGGGCTTCATGGCAGGCACCATATCAGACAGATACATCTCAGTGGTCAGGCGGGCAACATCGTTGGCTTTATAGACCTCGTGTATCTGCGTACACAAGTCTTTTAAACCTACCCGCTCATAACGTGGGTGCTTTTGCACAAACTCGGGCAGCACTTTCCACAGTGGCTGGTTTTTGTCGTAATCATCTTTAAACTGCTGCAAGGCGGCGACCATGGTGTTCCAGCGGCCTTTGGTGATGCCGATGGTAAACATGATAAAAAACGAATAGAGCCCCGTTTTTTCTACAATCACGCCATGCTCAGCCAGATATTTGGTGACGATAGCGGCAGGGATGCCAAACTCATCGGAAAAATCGCCTTCAACATCCAGCCCAGGGGTGATAATGGTGGCTTTAATCGGGTCGAGCATATTAAAGCCCGCAGCCAAATTGCCAAAGCCATGCCAGCGTTCGTTGCCTTTTAGCATCCAGGCATCGCGTTCTTCCAAGCCGTCTTCAGACAAATCATTCGGGCCCCAGACCTTGAACCACCAGTCGGTGCCCCATTCTTCATCCACCTTGCGCATGGCACGGCGGAAGTCCAGCGCCTCTTTGAGCGATTCTTCGACCAAAGCGGTACCACCCGGCGCCTCCATCATGGCGGCTGCCACGTCACAGCTGGCAATAATGGAGTATTGCGGGCTGGTTGAGGTGTGCATCAAATAGGCTTCGTTAAACACATCACGGTCTAGGCGATTTTCCTCTGCATCCTGCACCAGAATCTGCGAAGCCTGACTCAGGCCTGCCAGCAGTTTATGGGTGGATTGGGTGGAGAACACCATAGACTCTTTACAACGCGGGCGGTCAGCGCCTATGGCGTGATAATCACCATAAAAGTCATGGAAGGTGGCATGCGGCAGCCAGGCTTCGTCAAAATGCAGGGTGTCGATTTTGCCATCCAGCATTTCTTTGATTTCTTCGACGTTATACAACACGCCATCATAGGTAGATTGCGTGATGGTCAGCACCCGAGGTTTGGCCTGTTTATCGGTGGCAAACGGGTTGCGCTCAATTTTTTTCTGGATATTTTCCCAAGCAAATTCGCTTTTAGGAATCGGGCCAATAATGCCAAAGTGGTTGCGGGTCGGCATCAAGAATACCGGCACGGCGCCAGTCATGATGATGGAGTGCAACACCGATTTATGACAGTTGCGGTCCACCACCACAATGTCACCCGGGGCGACGGTGGAGTTCCAGACAATCTTATTAGACGTCGATGTACCATTAGTCACAAAGTACAGGTGGTCGCAGTTATAGATACGTGCGGCATTGCGCTCAGAGGCGGCGACTGGGCCAGTATGGTCTAACAATTGCCCCAATTCATCCACCGCATTACAGACATCGGCGCGCAACATATTTTCGCCAAAAAACTGGTGAAACATCTGGCCCACGGGCGATTTGAGAAACGCCACGCCGCCAGAGTGCCCGGGGCAGTGCCATGAGTAGGAGCCATCGGCCGCATAATGGGTCAGTGCTTTAAAAAAGGGCGGTGGCAGGCTATCGAGGTAGGCCTTGGCTTCACGGATAATCAATCGCGCCACAAACTCAGGGGTATCCTCATTCATATGGATAAAGCCGTGCAACTCGCGTAACACATCGTTGGGGATGTGGCGGCTGGTGCGGGTTTCACCATGCAAAAAGATAGGGATTTCTTCGTTGCGGTAGCGAATTTCTTGCACAAAATTACGCAGTTGCTCAATCGCTTCTGGCTTTTCTTCGACAATTTCCTCATCGTCAATCGACAAAATAAAAGCCGATGCCCGGCTCTGCTGCTGGGCAAACGAGGTCAGGTCGCCGTAGCTGGTGACGCCGAGGACTTCTAAGCCTTCATCCTCAATAGCCTTGGCCAACACACGTATGCCTAGGCCAGAGGAGTTCTCGGAACGAAAATCTTCGTCGATGATGACGATGGGAAAACGGAATTTCATAGGGTTAATCCTTATCCACAATGACTGCGAGGCACGCGTTTCTCACAACAGAGAATGGGTGCCAAGTCGGGGGCTTGCATGTGCGACAGACAGGGCTCAAATCTTAGGCAGGGTGACGCCCACTTGGCCCTGATATTTGCCGCCACGGTCTTTGTAACTGGTTTCGCAGATTTCGTCGGACTCGAAGAACAGCACTTGGGCACAGCCTTCACCCGCATAAATTTTGGCGGGCAGTGGCGTGGTGTTGCTGAATTCCAAAGTCACATAGCCTTCCCACTCGGGTTCAAACGGCGTGACGTTGACGATGATGCCGCAGCGCGCATAGGTAGATTTACCCAGGCAAACGGTTAACACCGAGCGCGGAATACGAAAATATTCTACCGTGCGGGCCAAGGCAAATGAGTTAGGGGGAATCACGCAATAGCCTTTGCCTGAGACTTCAACAAAAGATTGCGGATCGAATTGTTTAGGGTCAACGATGGTGCTGTTGATGTTGGTAAACACGCGAAATTCATCGGCACAACGGATATCGTAGCCATAAGACGAGGTGCCGTAAGACACAATTTTCTGGCCATTTTGCTCACGTATCAGGCTGGGTTCGAATGGCTCTATCATGCCATGTTGCGCTGCCATTCTGCGTATCCATTTATCCGACTTAATCATAAAGAAAAAGGCCCTTTTAATCTGCGTGTAGTTAAGAGTGGGCATTATAAAGGGCATTGAATCATTTTGTGTGAAATAAGCACCACAATGCAGGTAACCATTTGCTGTCGTGACAAAAAACTGCTTTTTCATACATCGCATATAGTGAGTGTCATGCCAGTTAAATGCGCGACTACGTAGAACTCAGTACGCCATATGCCGATGTTGAATGGCATCAATATAGATACATCTGCTAAAAAGCATATATCCATGGCTTCCAATTGACGGATGTCACGCACAAAAAGCTTGTCTATGATTTACATGTATTAACGAATGTATGTCTTGTCTAGCTTCACCCCGTTGCATGATGCACGCTATAAGAGGAGACCAAAATGAAACATCTATACCTTGATGTATCCCTGCCAGCTGTTAAGTATCGCTCTCGCCCCCCATTACGCACGCTTCACCGGCTGATGCTGGGATTGGCCCTTGGGT
>JAIXZQ010000005.1 GCA_027489475.1 Methylophilus sp. | reverse complement strand
TTTGGCCACGCATGCAGTATGGCCATGGCCAGCCTAGAACGTCGTCAAGCGCAGATGAAAACCTTGCGCGAACAATTGACCCAGGGCTTACAAGCGCAAGGGGCTGTGGTATTCGCAGCACAAGCAGAACGCTTGCCTAACACCTGTTTTTTCGCCATTCCAAATATTGAGGGTGAAACCTTGGTTACGGCATTGGATAAAGCAGGCTTTGCAGTCGCCAGCGGCTCCGCCTGCTCAAGTGACAGCAACGAACCCAGCCATGTCTTACTGGCGATGGGCATCTCGCCCGATCTGGCACGTGGCGCAGTGCGCGTGAGCCTGAATGAACACAACACGCAGGAGCAGATTCTGCGATTTTTAACCGCGCTGCAACAAGAAGTGCAGCGTCTCAAAGCTTTGCATGCCATTGCGGCATAAGTATTTATTGGAAAGAGTCTGACATGTCTGAAAGAAAGCCGATTTATCTGGATTATTCTGCGACCACCCCGGTAGACCCGCGTGTGGCACAAAAAATGATTCCGTATCTGACGGAAGATTTTGGTAACCCAGCTTCGCGTAGCCATCCCTACGGCTGGACCGCGGAACACGCGGTGGAACAAGCGCGTGAAGATGTGGCCAGTTTAGTTAATGCAGATCCACGCGAAATTGTGTGGACGTCGGGCGCGACTGAATCTAACAATTTGGCCATTAAAGGCGCGGCGCATTTTTATGCCGGTAGCAAAGGTAAGCACATCATTACCTTGGCCACCGAGCATAAAGCGGTGCTGGATACCGTGCGTGAACTTGAACGCGAAGGCTTTGAAGCCACCTATTTACAACCCGGTGCAGATGGCTTGATTACGCCTGAGGCCTTTAAGGCCGCCATTCGTCCAGACACCGTGCTGGCGTCTATCATGATGGTGAATAATGAAATTGGCGTGATTCAGGATATCGCGGCCTTGGGTCAAATTTGCCGTGATAACAACATTATTTTTCATGTCGATGCCGCACAAGCAACCGGTAAAGTGGTGATTGACCTCAATGTATTACCCGTGGATTTGATGAGTTTTTCTGCGCACAAAACTTATGGCCCCAAAGGCATTGGTGCACTGTATGTCCGCCGCAAACCGCGCATCCGTATCGAAGCGCAAATGCACGGCGGCGGCCATGAGCGCGGCATGCGTTCTGGCACCTTAGCCCCGCATCAAATTGTTGGCATGGGTGAAGCCTTCCGTCTCGCGCGTGAAGAGATGGCCAGTGAAAACGAGCGTATCCGTATGTTGCGCGACCGTTTGTTGCATGGCTTGCTCGAAATTGAAGAAACCTATGTCAATGGCGACCTCGACCAACGCGTACCGCATAACCTCAATGTGAGCTTTAACTATGTTGAAGGCGAGTCATTGATTATGGCCATCAAAGACATTGCCGTGTCCTCTGGCTCTGCATGTACTTCCGCCAGCTTAGAGCCGAGCTATGTGTTGCGTGCATTAGGCCGTTCTGACGAACTGGCACACAGCTCCATTCGCTTTAGCATCGGTCGCTTTACCACCGAAGCCGATGTTGATTACACCATTGATTTATTAAAGAGCAAGATTGGTAAATTGCGTGAACTGTCCCCATTATGGGAGATGTATAAAGACGGCATCGACCTGTCCAAGGTCGAGTGGGCCGCCCACTAATCGCAAAGCTACGCGTCGACTGGCCCTGCACTGTCGCGCCACATATTAAGGAGTCCATATGGCATATTCAGACAAAGTTTTAGACCACTACGAAAACCCACGTAACGTCGGGTCACTTGATAAAAACGACCCCAATGTGGGGACTGGCATGGTGGGTGCGCCCGCCTGTGGTGACGTGATGAAGTTGCAAATCAAGGTCAATGATGCGGGCGTGATTGAAGACGCCAAATTCAAAACCTACGGCTGTGGGTCTGCCATTGCGTCGAGCTCATTGGTCACCGAGTGGCTGAAAGGGAAAACCTTAGATCAGGCGCAAGAAATCAAAAACTCAGCGATTGCGGAAGAGCTGGCTTTGCCACCCGTTAAAATCCACTGCTCCGTGCTGGCTGAAGATGCCATCAAGTCAGCGATTGCAGACTTGAAATCTAAACAAGGTCATTAAGCATGGCTGTTACGCTGACCGAAGTTGCAGCCAACCGGGTTGAAAAGTTTTTGGCCAACCGTGGCAAAGGCGTAGGCCTGCGCTTGGGGGTTAAAACCACGGGCTGTTCTGGCATGGCTTATACCTTGGAATTTGTTGATGATGTATTGCCAGAAGACCAAGTGTTTGAAAGCCATGGCATCAAAGTCATCGTCGACCCTAAAAGTCTGGTTTATATAGACGGCACCGAGCTGGATTTTGCGAAAGAAGGCCTGAATGAAGGCTTTAAGTTTAACAATCCGAATGTCAAGGATGAGTGCGGTTGCGGCGAATCCTTCACCGTTTAAGCGCGCAGTTGTCCACATTGTCCGCCCGTTGCACCGCACTCAGTCACGCGCATTTTGACTGAGGCGGTTGCCGCCAGCCTCCAGTCTATCCGTTTATGCAAAACTATTTCGCCTTATTTCAGCTACCCGTAACGTTCGACATTGATTTGGCAATGCTGGATGCGCACTATCGAAAACTGCAAGCTGAAGTGCACCCCGATCGCTTTGTCAATGCTGCCCCGTCTGAACGTTTGGCCTCCATGCAGATGGCTACCCTAGCGAATGAGGCCTATCAGACCTTAAAGCAGCCAACCGCACGCGCACGCTATGTGTTGCAACTACAAGGCATTGCCACCGATGAAGAACATAATACGGCCATGCCTGCAGACTTTTTAATGCTGCAGATGGAATGGCGTGAAGCGATTGAAGATGCTAAAGCGGCGCAAGACATCGCCGCACTAGACCGTTTGTTGCATGACATGCAAGACAGCCATCAGCAATTGCAACAGCAACTACGCGCTGAACTCGCCACAGCGCCCTCACACGCGGCACTGACCGTTGGTAAAATGCGCTTTATTGATAAAGTGATTGAGGATATACACCACCTCATCTCACACTTGGAAGACTAGCGTTTATGGCTTTACTACAGATTTCAGAACCCGGCCAGTCGCCTGCCCCGCACCAGCACAAACTGGCCGTCGGCATAGACTTAGGCACCACCAACTCGCTGGTCGCCACGGTACGCAGCGGCATGAGCACAGTGCTGCATGACGAGCATGGCCATGCCTTGCTGCCCTCGGTAGTGCGTTACCTTGAAGATGCGGTGGTTGTGGGTCATGAGGCGCAAGCGGCGCAGAGCCAAGATCCCGTCAACACCATCGTTTCGGTCAAACGCTTTATGGGTCGGGCCTTGCACGACATCACTGACCGCGCGCATATTCCCTACCAGTTTGTTGAAAACGAACAATCCCACGGCATCCTAGAAATTAAAACCCGCGCGGGATTGAAAAGCCCAGTGGAAATTTCGGCCGAAATTTTAAAGACACTGAAAGCGCGCGCCGAAAAAGCCCTCGGTGGCGAACTCACCGGCGCGGTGATTACCGTACCCGCGTATTTTGATGATGCGCAACGCCAAGCCACCAAGGATGCGGCGCGGCTGGCTGGCTTGCATGTGTTGCGCTTGCTAAATGAACCAACGGCAGCCGCGGTCGCCTATGGATTGGATAATGCTGCCGAAGGCGTGTATGTCATCTATGACTTGGGCGGTGGCACCTTTGATATTTCTATTTTGCGATTGAGCAAAGGCGTGTTTGAAGTATTGGCCACCAATGGCGATTCTGCCTTGGGCGGCGATGACTTTGACCATCGCATATATTGCTGGGTGCTGGATCAGGTGCGGAGTAAAACTGCAGATTTTAAACCCCTGACCGAGCAAGATACACGCCTACTGTTGACCAAAGCGCGTCAAGCGAAAGAATGGCTGACCGATAACCATGAGGCACATATCATCTGCAAACTCAGCAATGGTGCGGTGGTTGATGAAGTGCTCTCCGTCAGCCAGTTTGTGAGCCTGACTGAACACCTAGTCATCAAAACCCTGAGCCCTACCCGTAAAGCCATGCGTGATGCTGGCTTACGTCTACAAGACATCAACGGCGTGGTTTTGGTGGGTGGGGCAACCCGTATCCCGCATATCCGCCATGCTGTGCAAGCATTTTTTGAGCAAGAGCCGCTTACCAATCTCGACCCGGATAAAGTCGTTGCCCTAGGCGCCGCGATTCAGGCCAATGTGCTGGCCGGCAACCGCAGTGGCGATGATTTGCTGTTGCTCGACGTGACACCCTTGTCATTAGGGCTTGAGACCATGGGCGGACTGGTAGAAAAAGTGATTCCACGCAACAGCACACTGCCGATTGCGCGCGCACAAGATTTCACCACCTACAAAGATGGCCAAACGGCCATGGCCATTCATGTCGTGCAAGGAGAGCGTGAACTGGTGAGTGATTGTCGCTCACTGGCGCGCTTTGAACTGCGCGGCATTCCAGCCATGGCGGCTGGGGCGGCACGCATCCGCGTGACGTTTCAAGTCGATGCCGACGGGTTACTGTCTGTCAGCGCGCGTGAACAAACCAACGGCGTTGAGGCGCATATTACGGTGAAACCGTCCTATGGCCTGGATGAAACGCACATCACACAAATGCTGCAAGCCTCGTTTGACGCCGCCGATATTGATAAACAAAAACACATGCTTCTCTAAGACGTTGTGGATGCCCAACGCCTGATTGAGGCAATTCAATCCGCGTTGACAGAATCCGGTGCCACGTTATTATCTGAAGATGAACGCGCAAAGATACATCGCCATATCGACGCGCTGCTAGCGACCTGCCAAGGCCAAGACAGTCAGGCGGTGAAACAGGCCACCGAAGCCCTCAACCACGCTACCGAAGCGTTTGCCGCAAGACGCATGGATGCCTCTGTACAAAAAGCGCTCGCCGGCAAAAATCTGGACTCATTGGAACTCTAAGCCATGCCCAAAATTACCGTACTCCCACACGCAGAACTGTGCCCGCAAGGGGCTGAGATTGAAGCCAGCAGCGGTACCAGCCTTTGTGATGCACTGCACCAACATGACATTGAAATCGACAGCGCCTGTGGTGGCGTCTGTGCCTGCACCACTTGCCATATTATTGTGCGCCAAGGCTTTGCAAGCCTAAACGACATCGATGAAGATGAAGAGGATATGCTAGACCGCGCTTGGGGCTTAGAGCCGCATTCACGGCTATCGTGTCAGGCACGGCTGCAAGCCAGCGATGTGACGGTAGAGATTCCGCGTTACAGCATTAATCTCGCCAAAGAAGCGCCGCACTAGCGTTAGCACGCATCCTCGCGCCATGGCCACGGATTGTGCGTGCATGGTGTCTGGTAAAGCGCTTTTAGCGCAATTTTAAATCTTCGTTGATTTTATCTAATACATAAAAAACCGATGCAAGCATCGGTTTTTTTAATCTGCCCCTAACCAACGGTTAGTGCAGGCATCGCCAGTTGCCGCTAGCCGACAAAGGTGTCTTCCAGAAAATCCACTCTACCATTGCTAATATCATATACGGCGCCGATGATGCCAATTTGCTGTGAATGCAGCATGTCATCAACAATATCACTGCAACGCACAATGGTATCAATCTGATATTTCACATTAAGCGCACAGACTTTTTCGACAAAATCGACATTTCTGGCATTGCGTTGCGATGTGTCGGTGACCGTTTTTTCATGGCGGATAGACGGTTTTATCAAGTTAATGATTTCACCAATATGACCATCCATAAAGTTATCACATGCGGCTTTCACCGCGCCGCATGAACTATGGCCCATGACAACAATGAGTTTACTGCCCAGATATTTGCTGGCAAATTCCAAACTACCGATAGCCTTGTCTGAGGCAATATTGCCAGCCAGACGCACGCTGAAAACATCCCCGAGCGCCTGATCAAACAACAGCTCTACCGGCGCACGTGAATCACTGCAACTTAAAAACGAGGCAAATGGATGTTGTTTTTCTTTGGTAATCTCAATCAGGCTTTTGTAGTCCTTGTCCTGCTCGCGGTCTGAAGTGAAACGCTGATTGCCCTCAACCAAAATCTGCAACGCCTCACGCGGCGTCATCTTATCTCGGTCGAGCAGTGGGTGTTTATACATACTGCATGTCCTTGTTGAATAATAAACTGTGTTTGATCACAGTGGCTGTGCCTGACCCTGTACCGGGGGATGGAATTGTATCGTTTCGACCGCGATATTCTTCAATCGGGCATGTTGCTGATAATCGAGGATGAACTCTACCACATCATACGCAATCGACTTACTGTCCGAGCAATCAATAACGACTTTACTGTTGGCTGGAATCGCCTCCAACACTTCAAGAATGCTGGCTTTGTTAAAAAAGGATACTTCTTCAGCCAACACCAAATGATAGACCTCACGACCATCTTCAAGCGCACGCGTTTGTTTTAAGTAGTGTGAATTACGGTAGCTATGGTGCAGGGTAAACACCACCGCCACCATTAAGCCTAAGCCTATGCCGGTCAATAAATCGGTGAGTACAATGGCGATGATGGTCACGATAAACGGGACAAATTGCTCCCACCCCAGGGCATACATCTGTTTAAACAAGGCAGGTTTAGCCAGCTTATAGCCCACCATAATCAAGATGGTGGCCAAACTGGCCAGCGGTATCATATTCAGCAACCCGGCAATCGACACCGCGCTAATCAATAGCCAAAAACCATGCAGTACCGCCGAGAGTTTGCTTTGCGCACCAAAGGTAATATTGGCACTGCTACGCACAATGACCTGCGTCACCGGCAAGCCGCCCAATAGACCAGACACCATATTGCCCAGCCCTTGCGCCTTGAGTTCACGGTTGGTCGGGGTCACGCGCTTAAGCGGATCGAGTTTGTCCGTGGCCTCTACACATAGCAAGGTTTCCAGACTGGCCACAATGGCAATCACCAGCGCAGTTTTAATCACTGCCGGTTGCGCCAACTGCGAGAAATCGGGATGGGTGAAAAAGCCAACAAAGGTCTGCACACTGTCTGCCACTGGCAGTCGCACAATCTGGTCGGCCTCTAGCTGAAACGGCAACCAGCCCTGCATAAATACGGCGTTTAAGGCAATCCCCACCAG
>JAIXZQ010000013.1 GCA_027489475.1 Methylophilus sp. | reverse complement strand
ACACTTATCAGTCATCCTGATTTTTAAAGAACATGGCCTCAGAGGCCTTTCGCTTAAACCTTAGCCTCAAGCGAAGCGCGCATTATACAGAGGTTTTTCGTTCGGTCAACATCAAAATAAACATATTAAATAGTTTATTGTGAGGTTGGTTGCGGGAACAGGATTTGAACCTGTGACCTTCGGGTTATGAGCCCGACGAGCTGCCAGACTGCTCCATCCCGCGTCCGAATCGACTATAAAACATGTGTTGCGTCGAGAGGTGAGACTATAGCAAACCAGCAATAATAGTGTCAACCAAAAAGTGCATTTAAATGACTATGGCGCATGATTCAACTGACAGCGCTGCGACACGAGCCTTTAATTATTTTATTTCACTGCTCCAAACACTTTTTTAAGTATTTGGCTAGCCTGACCCATGGGGTCTTGGCGAATCGCGGCTTCTTCTTTGGCTATCATCAGAAAAACACCATCGAGTGCTTTGCGTGTGACATATTGGTTAATATCTGCATCTTCTTTTTTGACAACCCCATATTGACTACCCATGCTGGCGTAGCGGTTGTAACTATCAGCCAACTGTACCTTTGACGTGGCTTGTTGCACGATAGGCAAAAATTTTGCCGTCATTTCGGCGGATGTGGTTTTCTTAAAGTACTGTGTGGCTGCATCTTGCGGTCCGGTCAGGATGCTGCGGGCATCACTGACGCTCATTTGTTTGACAGCATTGATCAACAGCGTTTTGGCCTCTGGTACCGCTTGTTCGGCAGCACGATTCATTTTGAGCACCAGCTCATCCGCCTGCGCACCCATGCCTACCATGCGCATGCCTTTTTCTATCTTTCTCAATGAATCTGGCAATGGAATTTTGACGTCAGGATTTGCTAAAAAGCCATCTTGTTTGCCTAGCATGAGTATCGCTTTGTCCACTCCCTGACTCAGTGCCTGCTTTAACCCCGTTTGGGTATCTTGATCAGTTAAGGCCGGGGTGGATGTTTGCGTGGTGTTTGCTGTACCGCCCCCAGACACTTTCTTGACCACGTCACCCAAACTATTTAAATCATAGGCGCAGGCATGAAAGACACATAACGCTAAAGACAACATCCAAACCGGCTTAACCATGCTGCGTCTCCTTAACTAACGTCAGACCCAATGAGCAAACTCCAATGCATACACCACCCACAGTTCGACTAAGTTCAAGCCTTAAACGGCGAGACTTGCCAGATACGCTGCGCATATTCAGCAATGGTTCGATCACTCGAAAACTTCGCCATACGGGCGACATTCAAAATCGCCATGCGTGTCCAAGCCTCTTGATCTTGATACAAGGCGGCAACGCTCTCTTGCGTTTGCACATAAGCAGCATAGTCGGCTAACAACAAGTAGTGATCGCCTTTATGCAGCAAGGTATCCACAATCGCTTGATAGCGGTTTGGCTCTTCGACCGAGAAGAAGCCGTTACCAATCATATCAATCACTTGCTTGAGCTCGGCATTGCCATGGTAGTAATCCCATGGGTTGTAGCCTTGCGCTTTAAGGGCAGCGACTTCTGGCGTCGTTAAACCAAAGATAAAGATATTATCGTCACCGACTTCCTCTTTAATCTCCACATTGGCGCCATCCAGCGTGCCTATGGTCAGCGCACCATTGAGCGCCATCTTCATATTGCCTGTGCCGCTGGCCTCGGTACCGGCGGTTGAAATCTGCTCTGACAAGTCTGCGCCAGGGAACAAAATCTCTGCCGCGCTGACTTCATAGTTGGGATAAAACACCACTTTCAGCTGATCATTGACTGCCGGATCATGATTAATCATGGTGGCGACATCGTTAATCAAGCGAATAATCTGTTTGGCCAGCCAATACCCCGGTGCCGCTTTACCTGCAAATATGACCACGCGTGGTGTTACATGGCTAACGGCGCCGCTGCGAATCCGGTTGTACAAGGTAATCACATGCAAGACGTTTAACAACTGACGCTTGTATTCGTGAATCCGTTTGATTTGCACGTCAAACAAAGCATCTGCACTGATACGGATGCCGGTTTTTTGCAAAATCTTATCGGCCAGACGCTGTTTATTGGCTTTTTTTACTGCACGAAACGCTTGTCTAAAGCCGGCATCCTCGGCAAACGGCTCTATCTGCTGTATCAGGCTGAGGTCTTTTTGAAAGCCACTGCCGATATGTTTTGTCAGCAACGCAGTGAGCAGCGGGTTGGCCTGATTGAGCCAGCGACGCGGCGTAATGCCATTGGTCACATTGGTAAACTTGCCCGGATAGATTTTATTAAAATCTGCAAACAAGGTGGATTTGAGCAACTCACTGTGTAATTCGGCTACCCCATTCACGGTATGGCTACCAACGATGGCCAAATGCGCCATGCGCACGCGGCGACCGTGCGTTTCGTCAATGATAGACACCCGGCGCAACAACTCTGTATCCCCAGGGAAATGTTGGTTCACCCGTTGTAAAAACTGATGATTAATCTCGTAAATGATTTCAAGATGACGAGGTAACAATTGCGCAAACAGCTCGACTGGCCAGGTTTCAAGGGCTTCTGGCATCAGCGTATGGTTGGTATAGGCAAAAATACGATTTACCAATGCCCAAGCGTGGTCCCAAGTCAGTCGGTAATGATCCACCAATTGATACATCATCTCTGCCACTGCAATCGCAGGGTGGGTATCATTCAGCTGAATCGCCACTTTATCTGGCAGGGTATTCCAGTCACTGTTGTAATTGGTAAAGCGATGCAGAATATCTTGCGTAGAGGCCGAGACAAAGAAATACTGCTGCTTGAGGCGCAGCACCTTACCCGACTCTGAGGTGTCGTTTGGATACAGCACTTGCGAGATGGTTTCAGCACCATGACGGCCCTCAACAGATTTCTCGTAATTGCCTTCATTAAACGAGTTTAGGTCAAACTCATTGGTCGCTTTGGCTGACCACAACCGCAGATTATTAACCGTTTGTGTTCCATAGCCTGGCACCGGCACGTCATACGGCATGGCAACCACGGTTTCATGGTCGACCCAGTGGTGCTCCACACCGCGGTCTGTATGCACATGCAATACGCGGCCATAAAACTTGACCTCACAGGTATGCTCGGGGCGTTGAATTTCCCAGATATTTTGATAACGCAACCAGTTATCCGGATTCTCTTTTTGCTGGCCATTCTCTATGGTCTGTTTAAACATGCCATAGTCATAACGGATGCCGTAGCCGGTGGCCGGGATATCCATGGTAGCCATTGAATCGACAAAACAAGCGGCCAAACGGCCAAGACCGCCGTTACCCAGTGCCGCATCTGGCTCCATCTCGGCGACCCCCTCAAGCTGCTGACCCACCTCTTGCAGGCCCTCGCTTAGTTCGGGTGCAATGCCCAAATTAAGTGCAGCATTGGACAGCATACGGCCAATCAAAAACTCTAATGAAAGATAATAGACGCGCTTGGTATTCGCCTCGCGATAAGCATCGCGGGTATTGACCCAACGACTCATCAAATGGTCACGCACCGTAAACGCTGCGGTTTGATACCAGTCGCGCGGCGTGGCCCAAGAATTTGATTTACCAATAGAAAAGGTGAGGTGGTTACGGAGTGCCTGAGGAATAGGCAACTGCTCTAACAAAAACTCCTCTACGGCTTGGGCGGTTTCAACAGATGCCTTAGATTTAGGCGCTTTTTTCACATTTGCAGTCATGCATCTTCCTCTTGAATTTGAATCAACGGATTGCTTTCACTCACATTAAGCAAAAAACAATCCTACAACAAGAATAAGTCAGACATTTCAAGTCACACCATTCACGCTGCGACCTGTGATTATAGCGCCCCTGCTCCCATGGATGCGTGAAGATTTACAATTTCCAAGTATAGGCAATGCCCAACGCGTCCTGAACCATACGCAAATTGGCCTCGCCGCCACCCAATCCGCTTGGCGGAAACCCAGGCGGAATGGCGTTTTGGCCGCGCACCGTATTTTCAAACGCATGAGTATAGGCGATGGAAACTTCAGCGGTTGGACTCAACACCCAAGTCGCTCCTAAGGTCACATGGTCTTTGACCACTCCCGGCGCGAGGATATTAAATAAGGTATCTCCGCTTTTAATCGGCTGATCCACATGGTTATATCCGGCGCGCAATATCAGTGTAGGGCTGTATTGATAGAGGGCACCGATTTTATACACATTGGCATTTTGCCAATTAAAGCCTGCACCATCATCGTTTCCCAGCCCATTATTGAGGTTGGACAACGAGGCATTGCCCACGGAATCGACCTCATTGTAATGAATGCGCTGAAAGTCCCCAGCCAGTGTCAACGCGGGGGTCACTTTGACGGCCACCCCCACACCATAAGATGACGGGATATCAAAATCCCCTTGTTCGGCTAATAGGCCTTTGTATTTGTCAAACTTAGTCATATAGGTGCGGCTTTGATAGGTTGCCCCCACGGTCACCGCATCCGTGATTTCACCTAACCAGCCGATATGGATGCCCGCACCAAACGAGTGATCATGCCCTTGATTAGTGAGTGCATTCGGCGCGCTACTGGCATT
Organism: Methylophilus sp.; assembly: GCA_027489475.1. Taxonomy (GTDB): domain Bacteria; phylum Pseudomonadota; class Gammaproteobacteria; order Burkholderiales; family Methylophilaceae; genus Methylophilus. The sequence goes on along the minus strand of JAIXZQ010000013.1, from coordinate 899 downwards.
GGTGAAATTTTGCAGCCCTCTGGCGGCAAACCGTTGGTAGGCCAAATTTAGAGACACACCAAGTATGTGATGCTCTTGCAGTTTCCAAGTCACCGTGGGTGCCACAAACACTTGCGCCAAATCGACCCCGGTCCGGCGGCCATTGCTATTAAACAAAGGCACCCCATTTTTGTAATCCGTGTTCATGCCGCCATTGCCATACACGCTCACCCCAAAGGTCACGTCGTCAGAAAACTGATGGTTATAGCCAAATTCAGGAATCAAAAAATCCTGTGTATCGTTGCCTTTATAGGTGCCATCAAAACCAAAGGCATTGCCTTGGATTTCGGCCTCGCGCACGGGTCTAAAATAAGTCACACCGGCATCAATACGACTGCCGACTTTACCCATGCCCGCAGGGTTGGTGGCCGCGGCCAGCGCATCTTGTGGCAAGGCAATGCCCAAGCCGCCAATCCCTTGTGCACGCACACCATAGCCATGCGCAAAATAACCGTCAGTCGCCCACACCGCGTTCACTGAGGCCGCCATAAATAATGCGAATAACAAAGTTGAATGGCGCATGCTGTCCCTTTGATTAAAAATATAGCGGGACTATAGCAAGCTATTTAAATTGGAATAAATAATCATTAAAGCTATTGATATGCCTTGAAGGAATATAAAGGCCACGGTGGTCGCATTGCAGATTCCATTCACCATAGACTGAGCATGGACCGTGACAGACGTAAAAAAGCCACCTGCACGCAGGTGGCTGTGTATCATCAGGAAGGGTCTGTCTTACAAAATCAAACTGTTCATGCGTTTGACAAAACTGGCGGGGTCTTCTAATTGACCGCCTTCTGCCAGCAAGGCTTGATCAAACAGCACATGGGCGTAGTCAGCAAATTTACCTTCATCGGTTT
>JAIXZQ010000158.1 GCA_027489475.1 Methylophilus sp. | reverse complement strand
TTGCTGCAATTGCGTGATGGCCAGTTGCGTTTTATTGGCGCTGTGTCTGTGTTGGCTGGGCTAGTGCTGCTTTTATTGGGTTAGCCCCTCTATGGTCGGATTGATAAGGCTGAATCGAGGTATGGCCCAAGGCGGGCTGTGATTGGTTTTCACAGAATGAATCCGCTTTGTGTATTGTTTAAGCGCAATTATTGAGTCACTTAATACCTTAAAAAACGGTTTTTCGCACGCTTGATGAGCGATTTTTCCGCAAGCCGTATGGCCTCCCTGTTTGCTTGACCGCCTATGCCCCTGCCTGATGCGGGGGTTTGCGGGTATAATGTCGGCATGCATACTTGGTTACTCCCCGAATATATTGAAGACGTGTTGCCGGCCGAGGCCGCCCGTCTTGAATCGTATCGCAGACAACTCCTCGATTTGTTTAAGGTCCACGGCTATCAGTATGTGGTGCCGCCCATGATGGAATATGTCGAGTCCCTGTTAACCGGCACCGGTCACGATTTGGATATCGCTACCTTTAAGGTGGTTGATCAATTGACTGGCCGTTTGATGGGGCTGCGCGCAGACACTACCCCACAAGCTGCGCGTATCGATGCGCACATGCTCAATCATCAAGGTGTTTCGCGTTTGTGTTATGCCGGTACGGTGCTGCGTACCCAGCCAGACGGTTTGGCCCGCACCCGAGAGCCCTTGCAAATGGGGGCAGAGCTGTACGGTCACGCTGGCATCGAAAGTGATATCGAAGTCCAGCGCTTGATGATTAAAGCCTTACAATTGCTCGGCCTGCAGACCTTATTCATCGATTTGAGCCATGCCGGTATTTTTGCCAGCCTGTCGCATCATGCACAGCTGGGTTTATCACAAGAAAAAGCCTTGCAAACGGCGTTACAAGCCAAAGATTTAAGCCGGGTAAAAAGCTTGGTCACCAATCTGCCAGAAAAATCCGCCCAGGCCTTTATTGCGCTCACGCAGTTAAATGGCAATGTTGAGGTACTGGATCAAGCCCGTGAATGGTTACCCGATACGCCAGAAATTGCGCAAGCCTTGCGTGAATTGGCTGCAGTTGCAGCACAGTTAGCCAGTGCGCAAGTGACTGTCACCTTTGATTTAAGTGAGTTACGTGGTTATCACTACCATAGCGGCATCGTGTTTGCCGCCTATGCCAAAGGCTTTGCCGGCCCCATTGCCCTAGGCGGTCGCTATGATGAGGTTGGCGCGGCTTTTGGCCGTGCACGTCCGGCCACTGGCTTTAGTTTAGATTTACGCGGGGCTTTGCAGGCGTTGGGCCCCGCCACCCTGCACAAAGGCATATTAGCGCCGGTGGATGCAGACCCCGCGTTGCAACATGTGATTGCTACTTTGCGTAGTCAGGGGCAGATCGTGGTGCAAGCCTTGCCTGATATGGCGATAGAGATGAATGAGTTGGCGTGTGATCGCCAGTTGGTCAAACTAGAGGGTCAATGGCAAGTGGTGGCTGTGTAAGCCCACGGCCTATCAGTAATTGTTAGAGTTTAAGTACAGATGACACAGATGAAGCAAGCAAAAAACGTAGTCGTGATTGGCACCCAGTGGGGCGATGAAGGCAAAGGTAAAATCGTTGACTGGCTGACCGACCATGCCCAAGGCGTGGTCCGGTTTCAAGGGGGCCACAACGCCGGTCACACCTTAGTGGTGGGTCAAGGCGACGCGCAAAAAGTCTACAAGCTCAATCTGGTGCCCTCAGGCATCGTGCGTGAAGGCGTACATTGTTACATCGGTAACGGCGTGGTACTGGATACGACGCATTTGCTGCATGAAATCGCCAGCCTAGAGCAGGGCGGTTTAGACGTGAAAAATCGCTTGCGTATCAGCCCAGGCTGTCCATTGATTTTGTCACACCATGTGGCCGTGGATGTGGCGCGCGAAGCCAAACGCAGTGCCGACAAAAAAATCGGCACCACGGGTAAAGGCATCGGCCCCGCCTATGAAGACAAAGTCGCCCGACGTGCGTTGCGTGTGTATGACTTATTTCATCCAGAACGCTTTGCAGAAAAACTGCGCGAGGTGATGGACTATCACAACTTTGTGCTGACGCAGTATCTGGGCGCATCCGCCGTTGATTTTAATCAGCAATATGACGCCAGTATGCAACATGCGGTCGCCCTTAAACCCATGGTGGCCGATATTTCTGCCGCGTTATACGCAGCCAATGCGCGTGGTGAGCACCTGTTGTTTGAAGGGGCACAAGGCACCTTGCTGGATATTGATCACGGTACCTATCCATATGTGACCTCAAGCAACTGTATCGCCGGACAAGCATCTGCCGGGACCGGTGTGGGGGCCAATATGCTGCACTATGTATTGGGCATTACTAAAGCCTATACCACCCGTGTCGGTGGCGGCCCATTCCCCAGTGAGCTGGATATCGACACCGAAGGCGCTCCTGGCTATCAAATGTCCAACAAAGGCCAAGAAATCGGCACAGTGACGCGTCGCAAACGGCGTTGTGGCTGGTTTGACGCCGCAGCTTTGCGCCGCTCAGCCCGCATCAATGGTTTGACGGGTTTGTGCATTACCAAGCTTGATGTGTTGGATGGCATTGAGTCGCTGTCTATTTGTACAGGCTATGAACTGGACGGCCAAGTGGTGGATATGTTGCCAGTTGGCGCGGATGACGTGG